>JBBPYT010000399.1:0-3023 GCA_038199665.1 Hyphomicrobiales bacterium | reverse complement strand
GCGGCGCGATCAGCAGGCGGGCCGGGGCCCGGCCCGCCACCGCCATCATGCGCCGAAAGGGCCGTACAGCTCCACGCCAAATGGTCCGCGCGCCACGGGCGAGGACGAGTCCGGTCAGCTTGGCGCTGTCTGCGACCGTCCGGTCCATCACCGTCATTGGTCCCCGTGGCTGGAGCCGACCACAAGCCTCGGGGCCGGTGAAGACCGGTGCAGTGTCGAATTGCTTCGCGGCGGATGTGGGCCGCACGAGCGCCGGCTCCCCGCCTCTGGCCTCGAACGCAATGTCGACGGTTAGCAGGGAATGGTTAATCGGGCCTTACCACGCCCTTCTTCATGATAAGGTTACCGTAAAGCCGGCGCTCTCCGGTCGAGACGATGGCGAAGGCTTCCTCGGCCCGCCGGTAAAAGGCGAAGCGCTCGAGCTTGGCGAGACCGAAGCGCTCGCCCTCATGCAGCCGGATCACGGAACGGAATTCATCGAAGATCGGCTGCTCGGCCTGCGCATCTCCGACCACCTCCATGCACCAGGCCGCTTCGGGTACGAATTCATCGAGCGGCATGACCGACAGGATGGCTCCCACCGCCGCCGGCGCCCCCACGCCCGCCAGCCGGATCACGGGCGGGCCAGCGGAGGCAGCCGGATAGTTCGCGTCCACCACGGCGATGTCGTCGCCATGGCCCATGGCCCGGAGAACCCGGAGCAATTCGGGCGTCAGCAGCGGATCGAGCCCTTTGAGCATTCGCGCCCCCCTGTTAACTTCGGGCGACCTTGAACCAGGCGGGCCTGGCTGACAATCGAAAGATGTTTGCTGGCCCGTCGCGGATGGGGCACGGCCGAGGCGGAATTTGCGGCCGCCGAGGTCGACGCGTCGACCAGTGCTGTTTATGCCAGGCTGCTGAGGGGGAACGGACATGCGGTCCAAGCTCGACCGGTTGAAGGCCGTCACGAGAGTCGGTGCCGAAGACGCCGATCTCGATACATTGCGCCGCTTCGGGCCGAGCGACTGCACTTTGACGCCGAAACTCGTTCTGGACCTGGTCGGAAAAGGCGAGGCCGTCGATCTCGTCGAGGAGGCGATCGTGTTGGGGCGAAGCCGTCATGGCGTGACGAGCCGCGTCGCCGACCGGCTCATCGTCAATGTCGCGGCGGAGATGGCACGCATCGTCCCGGGTCGGATTTCCGCGGAGGTGGATGCCGACCTGGCCTTCGACCCACAAGGCACGGTCGAGAAAGCGCGGGCCCTGGTGGCGGAATGCGAGCGGCGCGGCGTCGACCGCGAGCGGGTCCTCATCGGCATCGCGGCTACCTGGGAAGGGATCGCGGCAGCGGAGCTGTTGCGATCCGACGGCATCGGTTGCGACCTGACCTTGGTCTTCTCTCTGGCGCAAGCCGCCGGTGCGGCCGAGGCGGGCGCCGCCCGCGCCCCCCGAGGTCGGACCCGGTCTCATCGAACGGATCGTCCAATATTACGACAAGCATGCCATCGGCACGGCTGTGAGCGCCGCGTCATTCGGTAGCCTGGACGAGATCGAGCGCCTGGCGAGCATCGCGCGCCTGAGTCTTGCCCCGCACTGGCTCGATGCGCTGGCCCGCGACGACGGCCCGCTCCTGGCTGAGCCCGCCAAAGACCCTGGGGCCGGGCTCATCCCGGGCCGCATGTCGCTCGATGAAAAGAGCTTCCGCTTCGTCCTCAACGAGGACGGCGTCGCGGCCGAATGCCTGGCCGCAGGTGTCCGCCGTGCCGTCCGGCGCTTGCGGTCGCTCCGGGAGTTCGCTTCGCGGCGGCTCGAAAATGCCTTCGATCCGCTCGCCGCGCCCTTGTCGCAGGAGATGGGCTAGGCGGCCCGCTGCATTGCTTCCTTCTGCAGGGCGACAAGCCGCTCCGTGCCGCCGCGCGCCAGGGCCAGCATGGCGCTCAATTGATCCTGCGTGAAGGGCGCGGCTTCGGCGGTCGCCTGAACTTCGACGAGCCCACCCGCGCCGGTGATCACGAAATTCGCGTCGGTTTCGGCGGTCGAGTCTTCGGCATAGTCGAGATCGAGCACGGGTTGGCCTTTGACCACGCCGCAAGAGACGGCAGCGACGTGATCGCGGATCGGCAGATCCTTCACCATGGAGCGGTGCCGCATCCAGGCCAGACAATCGTGCAGCGCCACCCAGGCGCCCGTGATGGCCGCCGTGCGGGTGCCGCCGTCCGCCTGGATCACGTCGCAATCCACCGTCACTTGCCGCTCGCCCATGAGCGACAGATCCACCACCGCCCGCAGGCTGCGGCCGATCAGCCTCTGGATCTCCTGGGTACGCCCCGATGGCCGCCCCGACGTAGATTCGCGCTTGGTCCGGGTCGAAGTCGCGCGGGGCAGCATGGCATATTCCGCCGTGACCCAGCCTCGTCCCTGCCCGCGCAGCCACGGCGGCGGCTTGTCCTCGAGGGAGGCCGTGCACAGCACCTGCGTATTGCCGAACTTGACCAGGCACGAGCCTTCGGCATAGCGCGCCACGTTGCGTTCCAACGTGACGAGACGCAGTTCATCGGCGGCGCGCTGCGATGGGCGCATGATCGGACTCCTTCATCGGGAGCCGCGCTTCTAGGCTCTTCGGGGCGGGCTCGCAATGCACCCGAGCCGCGCGACTTGCTTCGCACCGGGCCTACGCCGCGCGCATGGTGGACGGGGCGCACGGCAACGAGTCCAGGTTAACGGACGGCGATTGTAGCATTTCCATGAGGTACAGGGGGCTCCAGGAAGCGACTTTCCGTCTTCGCTTGATGGCACGCTTGTCCTTGGCCTGTCGGACGATGTTGAGGGCGAAGTGTCTGACGAGGGCCATGTTCCTGGCACCGGGAACAGAACCTCCAGCAGGGGATAGGCGACCCGCCAGGACTGGCGAGCGTCCGAGACTGCCGAAAAGTGGTCCAGCAGCAGCCGCAGCAGCGGCTTGGGCAGGGCAAAGTCGTCCATGATCGCGTTCCCGAATCGAACAATCCGAGAGAATCACCAACGCCCTGCCACAAACAGCCCCG
>JBBPYT010000398.1:0-11370 GCA_038199665.1 Hyphomicrobiales bacterium | reverse complement strand
GCTTCGGCCAAGATCGCATCCTGGGCCTCGCCGTGAACGGGCTCGCGGCCTATTTCGAGCATGACCGGCACGGCGAGCGGTGAAATCCGCGTCAGAGGCTTATGCATGATTCGCCCCTGGATGCGCGATAATAGCTCACCCAGGCGCTTCAGATCGAGGAGTCCGGTTGCCGCATCGGCCCGGGCGGCCCGCAGCAGGATGTGGTCGGGCTCGTGGCGACGCAGGACGTCGTAGACGAGGTTGGTCGAAACCGTCATCTGCCGCCCGGTCTTCTCCTTGCCGGGGTAGCGGCGCTCGATCAGCCCGGCGATGATGGCGCAAATCCGGAAGGTACGCTTCATCAGCGAGGACTCGTTCAGCCATTCTTCGAGGTCGTCGCCCAGCATGTCCTCCGAGAACAGGTCGTCGAGCCCCACGAGCCCGCGTGCGATCCGGACCGAAACGTCGTTCGCCGACCAGACCGCGATGGCGTAGTCGTTGGCCACGAAGCCGAGCGGCCGCAGCCCGGCGCGTTCCATGCGGCGGGTCAGCAGCATGCCGAGGGTCTGGTGGGCAAGGCGCCCCTCGAACGCATAGGCTACGAGGTAATGCCGTCCGCCCCGCGGAAAGGTTTCGACCAGCAGGGCGTCTCGCGGCGGCAACGCCGATCTGTGGCGCTGCAACTCCAGCCAATCCTCGACCTGTTCGGGCAGGTTCCACCCTTCCGGATGGGAGGCCATGGCCCGCACCTGCGCGGCCAGATAGGTCGAGAGCGGGAATTTGCTGCCCGCATAGGCGGGGATTTTGGGCGTATCGCTCGACGCCCGGATGCAGAGCGCCTCGTCGTCGACGATGGCCTGCAAGGCCAGGATCTCGCCGCCGAACAGGAAAGTGTCGCCGCGCGACAGCATCTCGAGAAAGCCATCCTCGACCTCGCCGAGGACGCGCCCGCCCCGTCCGACCGGCCCGGTCGAGGTTGCAGGCCCGCCGGCCGCCGCGCGGCTCCGCACGAGCCGCACGCGCAGCATGGTGGCTTGCACGATGGTGCCGACATTGAGGCGATATTGTTGGGCGATGCGCCCGTTTGCGACGCGCCAGCGGCCATCCTTGGTTTGCCGAATCTTGGCGAACCGCTCATAGGCGTTGAGCGCGTAGCCGCCATGAGCGACGAACTGGATCACCGCGTCGAATTCTTCCCGCTTGAGTTCGGCGTAGGGCGCCGCATCGTTGACTTCGTCATACAGCACATCGGCGTCGAAGGGCTCGGCGCACGCCATGCCGAGGATATGCTGCGCCAGGACGTCGAGCGCGCCCGTGCGCGGCACGGGCGTATCCTGCACGCCGCCCGCTGCGGCCATGATGGCGGCTCGGCATTCGAGCACCTCGAAGCGGTTGGCCGGAACCAGAATGGCGCGGGACGGCTCATCGAGCCGGTGGTTGGCGCGCCCGATCCGCTGGATGAGCCGGCTTGCGCCCTTGGGTGCCCCGACGTTGATGCAAAGGTCGACGTCGCCCCAATCGACCCCGAGGTCGAGCGTCGAGGTCGCCACCACGGCCTTGAGCCTGCCTTCGGCCATGGCCGATTCGACCCTGCGGCGCTGACCGACGTCGAGCGAGCCATGATGCAGCGCGATCGGCAGATTGTCGCTGTTGATGCGCCACAGGTCCCAGAAGAGCTGCTCGGCCTGAAACCGCGTATTGACGAACAGCAGCGTGAGCTTGGCGTCCTTGATTGCCGCATAAATCTCAGCGATCGCATGCCGGGCGCCGTGGCCGGCCCACGGCAGCCGCTCCTGCGTGTCGAGCATGGTGATGTGGGCTGCGGCGCCCTCGGGGGCGACGATCAGGGCGGCGGGCGGTTCGGTCCTGCGGATCAGGTAGGCGCGCAATTCGTCGGGCTCGCGCACTGTGGCGGAAAGCCCGACCGTCTGCACGCCCGGCGCGAGACGGCGCAGGCGGGCGAGATCAAGCGCCAGCAGGTCGCCGCGTTTCGAGGTCACGAGCGCGTGCAGTTCGTCGAGCACGATGCGCTTGAGATCGGCGAACAGCGTCTTCGAATCCGGACTGGCCAGCAGCAATGCGACCTGTTCGGGCGTCGTCAGCAAGATGTCGGGCGGATCGCGGCGCTGGCGCTGGCGCTTGGAGAGCGAGGTGTCGCCCGTGCGGGTCTCGATGCGGATCGGCAGCTTCATCTCGGCAATGGGCGTGCCGAGGTTGCGCGCTACATCCACCGACAGCGCCTTGAGGGGCGAAATGTAGAGTGTGTGCAGACGCGGCCGGCGCGACGGGGCGGCCGTCAAGTCCACGAGGCTCGGCAGGAACCCGGCCAGTGTCTTGCCGGCGCCGGTCGGCGCGATCAGCAACGCGCTCTGGCCGGCATCGGCGCGGGCCAAGAGTTCAAGCTGATGCGGACGCGGCGCCCAGCCGCGCGCGGCGAACCAGGCCAGGAACGTTTCGGGCAGGAGAGCGGGCGTTGCGGTGTCGAGCACGCCCTCAATCTAAGGCTGCCGGACCACCCCGACGAGTCCCGGCACGGCAACGCCTTTCTCGGCGCGGACCGCGGCTTCGGCGATCGAGAGAAGCCGCATGCTCAACGCCTCGACCGTGGCTTCGGCATCGGGCTGCGAGTGAGCGCAGATCGTGGCCAAGCCGGACCCCAGCCGGGCAGGAGGCGACGATTTGATCCGGAAGATCGGTGGCCGCCGCGAGGTCGCCCTCGATCCTGAGCACAGGCCCAGGCGAAACGGCGGTCGGCCAAAATGCTCCCCGAGTCGTTCATCCTTGCGGCGTCTCCGCGCTGCACCCCAAAGACGACCGGCGCACCGGTCAGCGCTCGGTGATGCTCGACCTCCTGCAGGCCGTCGTCTCCGAAGGGACCGGCAAGGCCGCGCGGATCCCCAACCTCGGCGTCGCCGGCAAGACCGGCACCACGCAGGATTACCGCGACGCGTGGTTCATCGGCTTCACCTCCGACCTGATCGTGGGCGTATGGGTCGGCCCGATCGGCTCGGCTGGGGATATGGCAATACGGGCGATGAAGCCAGGCAGCTATCCTGAAGCCCGGCAGGTGTAATGGTCCAATGTACTGTTGTGTGCTGGTTTCGGCGCTTATGTTGCAAACATCTAAACTATATTTCTGACAAATGTTCCCGATGTCTGCCATACTGGAATATTTCGGACGGCCTTTAACCTCTTGTAAGTTGATGGCCGCAATGATCGGCATCAACTGTTTCGCCCCCTCCTTGGCCAGGAAGGGAGGGCAGATAACCACAATAATTATGTTCATCCAGGATGTCGCGGGACTTGGCGGCACTTGTGGCGGTGGGCGCGCCACCGTGGTGAGCGACTGTTGCGGCGACCAACGCCGCCCGGCTTCAGTTCCGTCATTAAATTTTGCTTGACAAGCAACTTCTCGCGTCGCCGGCGGTTGAATGGGCGGATCAGGAGGGCACCATCATGGACACGAGTTCTTCGAAGCCGTCGATGCGCCGGCTGGGAATCGTTCTTCTCGCGTGCTTCTTCGGCGCGCCCTTGGCGGCCGCTCCCCTCGCCTACAACGGCGGCGAATTCAATTTCCGCCCACTGACGATCAACAAGAGCCTGCGGGTCGTCAAGGCTTATGGCCCCGACGACGAGGATTGCGTCTTCGTAATGCGCCGCGTTCCACGGCCCGACGGGCAACTGCATACGGCCAAGAAACTGCTCTGCAACGACTGAGATTTCGCAGACGCGGTCCGGAATCGCCGCTTCGGGAATGTCGGCGAGTCAGATCCTGAGATTGACCCCGGTTGGACTTTATTGTCCCTCCGGGGATTTTTACGTCGATCCGTTGCGCCCGGTGCCTCGCGCCCTGATTACGCACGGCCACGCCGATCACGCCCGCGCCGGCCACGGCGCCGTGATGGCGACCGATGACACGCTGGCCATCATGGCACTGCGCTATGGGGCGGAGTTCACGAAGTCGCAGCAGATCGCCTTTCTCGGCGAAGCGGTCCAGGTCGGCGACATCCGGGTGTCGTTTCATCCGGCCGGACACGTGCTTGGTTCGGCGCAGATCGCCCTGGAGTGCGGCGGGTTTCGCCTGGTTGTCTCCGGGGATTACAAGCGAGCGCCCGACCCGACGTGCCTGCCCTTCGAGGCCATTCGGTGCCACGCCTTCATCACTGAAGCGACCTTCGGCCTGCCCGTGTTTCGGCATCCGGACGCCTTCGGCGAAACCGAGAAGCTCCTGGCTTCGCAGAGGCTCTTTCCCGATCGGACCCACATCGTGGGGGTCTATGCGCTCGGCAAGGCCCAGCGCATGATGGCCCTGCTGCGTCGAGCCGGCTACGAGCGGCCCATCTACATCCATGGGGCGCTTGAAAGGCTGACGGGCTACTACCGGGGCGTCGGCATCGATTTGGGCGACATCCGCCGGGTCGTACCCACCGATCGGGCCAGGCTCGGCGGCGAAATCGTGATGTGCCCGCCGGGCGCCATCAAGGAATTGTGGGCGCGCAGGTTCCCCGACCCGATCACGGTCGCGGCCTCGGGCTGGATGCGCGTCCGCGCGCGTGCACGCCAAAAGGGTGTCGAACTGCCGCTCATCATATCCGATCATGCGGACTGGCAGGATCTCTGCGCCACCGTGATCGAGACCGGCTGTGAAGAACTTTGGGTGACGCATGGCGAGGCGGAGGCTCTGGTCCATTGGGCGAAGACCCAAAGCATCGACGCCCAGCCGCTGCACATGATCGGCTATGGCGAAGAGGCCGAAGACGAACAGCCGGAAGCCGCATGAAGACTTTCGCCCGGCTTCTCGACCGCCTTGCCTTCGAACACAGCCGCAATGGCAAGCTCCGGCTGATGGCTGACTATTTTCGCTCCGTTCCCGACCCCGAGCGGGGCTATGCCCTGGCGGCGCTGACCGACTCGTTGAAATTTGCCAACGCCAAGCCGGCGCTGATCCATGCGCTGGCGAGCGAACGGACCGATCCGGTCCTCTTGGCGATGTCCTACGACTACGTTGGCGACCTGTCCGAGACGGTGGCCCTCATCTGGCCTGCCGGCCCGGACCAGGAGCCGCCGCCGACACTGTCGGCGGTGGTCAAGACGCTGTCCACCACGAGCAAGCTTGCCCTGCCGCGGCAGATCGCAACTTGGCTCGACGCGCTTGACGAGACCGGCCGTTGGGCGCTGCTGAAACTGATCACCGGCGCCTTGCGGATCGGCGTTTCGGCCCGTCTGGCGAAGACGGCCGTCGCGGCGCTCGGCCCCTTCGCGCCGGACGACATCGAGGAAGTCTGGCACGGGCTCAAGCCGCCCTACGAGGGCCTGTTCGCCTGGGCGGCGGGCGAGGGCGAGAGGCCGGACACGGCCGATCCCACCCCGTTCCGCACCCCCATGCTGGCGCATGCGGTCGACGCGGAAAAGGATTTTGCGTCGCTGCTGCCGCAGGATTTCTCCGCCGAGTGGAAGTGGGACGGCATCAGGGTACAAGCCGTGACCGGCTTCGATTCCGCCGGCCGACCCGTCGCGCGCCTCTATTCGCGCAGCGGCGACGACATTTCGCCGGCCTTCCCGGACCTGATGGACAGCCTGGCCAGCGGCCGCTTCGGCATCGCAGCGCTCGACGGCGAGTTGCTGATCGTGACCGAGGGCCGCGTCGAACCGTTTTCCAGCCTGCAGCAGCGCCTCAACCGCAAAACCGTATCCGCCAAGACCATCGCCCGATACCCGATCCATATGCGAGCCTACGACCTGTTGATGGAGGATGGCGAAGATCTCCGGCCCCTGCGTTTCGGCGAGCGGCGGCTGCGGCTCGAGGCTTTCGTCCAAAAGCTCGCCGACCCCCGCATCGACCTCTCGCCCCTCGTCCGCTTTGCCGACTGGAACGAACTGGCACGCTTCCGGCTCGACCCGACCGAGGCCGGGGCGGGTGCCGACGCGGATGCGATCGAGGGCCTGATGCTGAAACGGCTCGACAGTCCCTATGTGCCGGGCCGTCCCAAGGGACCCTGGTTCAAGTGGAAACGGCAACCCTTCAACATCGACGCGGTGATGATGTATGCGCAGCGTGGCCACGGCAAACGCGCGTCCTTCTACTCGGATTATACGTTTGGCGTCTGGAAGCGGGGCGAAGACGGAGAGCGATTGGTGCCGGTCGGCAAAGCCTATTCGGGCTTCACCGATCAGGAACTGGTGAAGCTCGACCGTTACGTGCGCAACAATACGGTGGCGCGGTACGGCCCGGTTCGGGAGGTCAAGCACGGCCGCGACGAGGGCCTCGTGCTCGAAGTCCTGTTCGAAGGGCTGAACCGCTCGACCCGGCACAAGTCGGGCGTCGCCATGCGCTTCCCTCGCATTGCCCGCATCCGCTGGGACAAGCCCGCGGCAGAGGCGGACAGGTTCGAGACGCTGGAGCAGTTCTTGGTAGGATGAGGGGGAGCGGTGATTCACGCACCCCTCCTTCCTCGCGCTCGCATACCCGTCAGGCTTCGCCTGACCCCCAGGTCTGGGGAGGGATGCGCGGCGACCCTCCGCCGAGGCCTTGTTGTCGGAACGGAATTGGACTACATGTTAGTCCAATTCTAGGGGATGCTATGCAAATACCCGTCAGCGAGGCGAAGGGCCAGCTTACCAACCTCGTACGACGGGCGGAGGCCGGCGATGAGGTCGTCCTCACCCGCCATGGGCAGCCCGCGGCGCGTATCGTGGCCATCAGGCCGACGCCCCCCGATGCGGCGGCCCGACGTGCGGTCATGGAGGGCGTTCGCGCCAGCGCGTCCCGCAAGGCCGCCGCAGGACCGGTCGCCGCCAGGAGTCAGGATTTCCTCTACGGTGGGGACGGGTTGCCGAAGTGATCGCGGTGGATACATCCGCGTTGATGGCCATTCTTCTCGACGAACCGGAGGCGGACGCGTGCATCGCCGTCTTGGAAGCAGAGACGCATGTCCTGCTGTCCGCCGGAACCGCGGCCGAAGCCTTGATAGTCGCCGGGCGGCGTGGCCTCGCGCAAGACATGGTCAGGCTGATCGAGGGGCTCGGCTTGGAACTTGTGACCGTGACGGCGGCCGCCGCCCGCCGCATCGCTGCAGCCCATCAGCTATGGGGCAAGGGCAATCATCGAGCCGGCCTGAACTTCGGCGATTGCTTCGCCTATGAGGTGGCGCAGGAGCATTCCTGCAGGCTGCTCTATATCGGCGACGATTTCCGCAAGACCGATATAGAAGGAGTTCTTCAGGGACGGGAGCTCTGATCGACCATGGCCCTGCAAAACACCCCTCGTCCCACCTGGCTGACCTTCGATTGCTACGGCACGCTGATTCAATGGGACGAGGGCCTGCTCGCGGCCGTCAGGAAGATGTTAGCCGAGCGGGACACCGACGTCGACGCGGCAGAGCTGATCCGGACCTATGACGCCTACGAGCACGCCTTCGAGCAGGAGCCGCCGCATCGCTCGTTCAGCGAACTCGCCGGCATGGCGTTGCAACATGCCATGGCGGATCTCGACCTCGATTGCTCCGACCAGGATGTAGGGACGCTGACCGGCAGCATCCCAGCCATGCCGCCCTTCCCGGAAGTGGTCGGCGCGTTGGCCGCGCTGAAACGGGCGGGCTTCAAACTCTGCGTCATCTCCAATACGGACGACGCCTTGATCGCCGGCAATGTGGCGCAGCTTGGCGGCCACATCGATCGCGTCATCACGGCCGAGCAGGCCGGCGCCTACAAGCCGTCGCCGCAGATCTTCGATCACGCCTTCCGGGCGCTCGGCGTCACGAAGGACGACATCGTGCATATCTGTGCCAGCCCGCAGCTCGACCTCGTCGCGGCACGCGGCATGGGCTTGCGCTGTGTCTGGATCGACCGCGGCACCTGCCGCAAAGCGCCGGCCGACTATATGCCGGATGCGGTGCTGCCGCGCCTCGACGGGGTGCCGCCCCTGTTCGTCGAGCTCGGCTGGATGTAAGCCGAAGCAACCTCTTCGACCCCCCGGGAAACACCATGGCCCACCCGCTGAACTCAAGCGAACTCGCCTCGCCCACGCTGCTGCGCAATTCGATAATTGACGAGGAAGCGCTCGGCCAAGCCCGCATCGATCTTGCGGCCTGTTTCCGCATGGCGGCGATGCTCGGCTTCGAGGAAGGCATTTGCAACCACTTTTCCGCCCTGTTGCCCGGGCGCGACGACCTCTTCCTGGTCAACCCTTACGGCTTGGCCTTCGCGGAAATCACCGCTTCCAGCTTGCTGGTGTGCGATCTCGAGGGGAGCGTGCTTGCGGGCGAAGGCAAGCCCGAGGCCACCGCCTTCTTCATCCACGCGCGGCTGCATAAGCACAAGCCGGGCGCTCGCGCGGCCTTCCACACCCACATGCCGAACGCCACGGCGCTGTCGATGGTGGAGGGCGAGCCGCTGATCTGGGCCGGCCAGACGGCACTGAAGTTTTACGCGCGCACGGCGGTCGATGAGAACTACAACGGCCTGGCGCTCGACGTGCGCGAGGGCGACCGCATCGCCGCCGCCATGGGCGACGCCGACATCGTGTTCTTGAAGAATCACGGCGTGATGGTGACGGGGCCGACCATCGCGGAGGCCTGGGACGACCTGTATTATCTCGAGCGGGCCGCAGAGGTGCAGCTGAAAGCCATGAGCACCGGCCGAAAGCTCACGCCGGTGTCCCCCGAAATCGCGCGCAAGACTTTCGAGCAGATGCGCCGAGGCGACCCCGAGAGCGCCCGCCGGCACCTCGAAAGCATCAAGCGACGCCTGACCCGCACAGAGCCCGACTACATGCATTGAGGAGGCGGCTTCGCTGTGAAACTTTCGGTACGGCCGTTGGTTGCGGCGGGAATACCGTTCCGGTCCGACGCTCTCAATCCAGGATCTTCTGCATGAACAGCAGATCGAGGTATCGGCCGAACTTGAAACCGACCTCGGGCAGGCAGCCGACCCGCTCGAAGCCGAAAGCCTCGTGAAGCCTGATCGAAGCCTCGTTCGCGGCGTCGATCCCGCCGATCATCGCATGCTTGCCGATCGCCCGCGCGCATTCGATCAGGGGCGGCATGAGCTTTGCGGCAATGCCGCGCCGCCGATGATGCTTGTCCACGTAAACCGAGTGTTCGACCGTCTTGAAGTAGCCGTCATGCGGCCGGAAGTCGCCGAACGAGGCATAGCCGAGCACGGTCGTGCCCACCGCCGCGACCAGAAACGGAAAGCCTTTGCCCCGCCGCTCCGCGATGAACGCCCGGCGATTGTCGAGGTCGACCGGGTGAAAGGAAAAGATCGCCGTCGTCGTCGCGATGGCGTCGTTGTGGATCTCCAGGATACCGGGCAGGTCGTCCTCGGCCGCGTCACGAATGATCATGGGGTTTGTTCTCATTCTGGCCCGCCCGTCGTGCCGGCACAAGGCCGGCCATGACGCCAAAAACACGGCGGAAGGGCGCTCCATACGTCTGACCCGGACATCAGCCCGCAGACAAATGGCCGGAGTCGGAAGTTTGCTCGGGGCTGCGCACGGCGCGGGCGCGGCGGCGGGCGTTGCCCTCGGCCCAGTCGAGTTCTTCCTCGATGACGTGGTAGGCGTCGTCGCCGATCTCTCGGCCTTTGCGCAAACGCTGCAGCGCGTCGCGTTCGGCCTGGATCGCCTTGAGGCGCAGGCGGCCGAACACCTGGGGCCGCAGCCATTTCATGCTCTCGTCGCCCAAGGCCACGCTGTATTCCTTGCGCAGGATCGCAGCCTCGGGCTCGGTCGAGCCGTCGAGCGCCGTGAGGGCCGCCCGTGTTGCCTCCTGGCGCGCGAAATCCCGCTCGCGGCCGACCATCCCATCGTCCGAAAGCTTGAGCCAACGCAACAACGGTCCGAGCGTCAGGCCTTGCAGCACCAAGGTGCCAAGCACCACCGAAAAGGCCGCGGTGATGAGAAAATCCCGATGCGGAAACGGGGCCGTGCCGTTCACGCCGATGGGCAGCGCCAGGGCGGTGGCCAGAGTGAGCAGGCCGCGCATGCCGCACCAGCCGACCACGAGAGCGCTCTTGTAGCTGCGCATCGGCGTCGCCTTCGGGGATGCACCGCCGCCCCTGCCCTGCAAGGCCCGCACGATGGTGTTGTAAAGCATCGCCCAGACGAGGCGCACGACGACGACGGTCGCCAGGATGGCCCCGCCGAAAACCAGATAAGGCGAGAAGCCGCCGTCGACATGCTTCACGATCTGCCGCAACTGCAGGCCGATCAGGATGAAGGCCAAGGCATTCAGCACATAGACCGCCACCTCCCACACCGCATAGGAGCCGCGGCGGTTTTCGGCATTCAGCCGCAGCGATGACGACTGCGCGAGCGCCACGGCATAGACCACGACCGTCAACACCGTGGAGACGCCCAATCGTTCGGCTATTATCCAGACCGCGAAGGTCCCAACGAACTGCACGACGACGGAAATGGCGAGATCGGTGATGCGTTGGGTCAGCCAGAGATACAGCCGCGCAAGGGCTAGTCCGAGGAGAACACTGCCGACCGAATTGGCCAAAAGCAGCGGCAGGGCATTCCAGGGCGACAAGGTTGCGCCGAGCGCCGCCCCTACCGCCACCCGGTAAATGAGCAGGGCGCTGGCGTCGTTGAGGAGGCCCTCGCCTTCCAGGATCACCATTAGGCGGTGCGGCGGGGACAGTTGGCGCAGCACGGAGGTAGCGGCGACGGCGTCGGGCGGCGCCACGATGGCGCCGAGCGCGACGGCGGCCGCCCATGCCATTCCCGGTACGAGATGACGGGCCACCACCGCCACCGCGGCGACGGTCAGACCGACCGCGACGAGGACCAGGCTGGTGACCGGAATCCAGTTGTCGCGCAGATCGCGCGGCGAGGTGTCGAAGGCCGCATCGAGCAGCACGGGCGCAACGAACAGCGTCAACGCCAGGCTCGGATCGAGCTCGACGACAGGTATCTCGGAGGGCACCAATGCCAGAACGACACCCGCCAGGGCGAGCAGCGCCGGATAGGGGGCGCCGATCCGCTGGGCGAGCGCCGTGAGCACCGCCCCGGCGAGCAGCAGCGCGATGACGAGTTCAAAGAGAAGCATCGGCCGAACTTAGCGGAGGATCGGCCGAAGCGCACCCGTGGCGCGCACGAGCCGGCGCCCCTTTCGGTGCCAAATGACGTATGTCGGACAGTTCCGAGGTGTATGATCGCTCCTCAAGCGGGACACGGAACACAGAAAGAGACCGGTGAGCGCCAGCGTCGCCGCAAGCTCATCCGACTGACGCAGCCACCCTAGCCGCCCAAAGCGTTCTGTCGCGGAAGGCTGGCAGGCCCGAAAACCGATGTCCTTCGCCCGTCTCCGCCCAGACCCTCATCCTACAGCGCCTTCTCCATCACGACGAAATGCAGGTCGTCGCGATGCGGCAGGCCGATACGCTCGT
>JBBPYT010000397.1:0-5541 GCA_038199665.1 Hyphomicrobiales bacterium | reverse complement strand
CGCGCGGAACTGGCCTTCTTTCTTCTTGGAGATGAGAAACTTCATGGCCTCGGTCAGTTCCGCCTTGCTCGGATTGCCGGGATTCTTCGCGTCCATCATGCCGAGCGAGTTCATGGCCAGGATGGCCTGCCCCGAGGCGATCAGCGGGTCGGTATTGATGCCCGACTTGCCTTTGAACTTCTTGTCGAAGATGGCGGTCCAGGTATTGGCTTCTTCGGCGCTCAGGGCATCAGGATTGTAGCCGATCGAGTCGTAATTATAGACGGCCGGCACCATCCAGAGCTTGGTATGCGCATCGTCGACCCAGATCTGCCCGGTGATCTGCGCCTTGGGGCCCCACTTGGGATTGGTTTTGGTGAACGTATCGCGGATGTTCGACCAATTCTTGATCGACGCGGCGGGGATCTGCTCGACGTTCTTGGTTTCAACGACGCCGGGCAGCCGCTCGGCGATGATTTCCCAGCAGTCGTAATCCTTCGATCCCGACAGGATCTTGGTCTGCGCGTCGGGAAAAGTCGCGGCCGTGCCCTGCGTCGTGCCCACCCCCGATTCGGCCTTGAAGTCCGCCAAAAGGCGGTCCTGCACGGTCACGGAAAGGCCTATCGTGCGGAGCTGCTCGTTGGCGAGGGTGCCTGCGGCAGCGTAGGCGCGCTGCGAGGACAGGAATGGCGTGCCGCCACCGAGGGCGAGGGCCATGGCACCGGCCGTACCCTTGAGCAGGGTGCGGCGGTCAAGTTCTGCTTTGTCAACCATCGTTCGACTTCCTCCATCATGAGCCTGAATTATCTTGGGCTCTTCAGTACCTACCCACCAGCAACCCACCATCGACAACGACGATCTGGCCGGTCATGTATCGGGCCGCGTCCGATGCGAGGAATAACGCCACATCGGCAATCTCCTCCGGCTCGCCGATCCGCCCCATGGGAATGAAGCTGCCGGCCGCTTCGGCGCCCTTCGGCCCCAGCGAATGTTCTTCGGACAGGAGTTGAGCGGTGCGGATGTAGCCGGGCGCGATACCGTTGGCCCGGATGCCGCTCTTCGCCAGTTCAACCGCGAGTCCGCGCACCAGTCCGACCACACCGGCCTTAGCGGCCGAATAATGGACGTGCTCGTCCCACCCATAGGCAATTCCCATGATGGACGACAGGCAGACGATCGCGCCCTTGCCGGCCCGCTTCATGCTGGGCAATGCAGGGCGGATGACGCGGAGCATACCCTTGAGGTCGATGTCGAGCGTGTGGTCCCATTTTTCGTCGGTCAGCCGCTCGAGCGCCACCTTGTGGGCAATGCCGGCATTGGCCACGATGCAGTCGATCGCACCGTATCTCGCCTCGACGTCCTCGACCACATGTTCGGCTTCGGCCGTCGAGCGTACGTCGAGGCGATAGAAGTCAGCCGCGCCGCCGTCGTCGACTATCGCCTGCGCGACTCCCCGCGCCTCATCGAGGATATCCGTGACGATCACACGGTCGCCCGCCCGGGCGAAGGCAAGAGCCGTCGCCTTGCCGATGCCGATGCCGCTGCCCGTGATCAGAACCGTCCGCATTCCATCCTCACAGCATGACGTCGCCCGAATTGGGCCCGAGCGTCTGACCGACGTAGAGTGCCGCCCCGTCGGACGCCAGGAACGCGACCGTCGCGGCAACGTCTTCGGGCTCGCCGAAGCGCCCGAGGGGCAGCTGCCTCGCCTTGGCGGCCCGCCAGTCTTCCGACAGTGCCTGCACGAGCGGCGTGTTGATCGGACCCGGCGCCACCGCATTCACGCGCACGCCCTTCCGGCTGACCTCACGCGCCAGCGACTTGGTCAGGCCGATGACGGCAGACTTGGCGGCGCTGTAGTGGACGAGTTCGACGCCGCCGATCTGACCCAATTGAGAGGCCATGTTGACGATCACCCCCGAGCCACGCGTCAGCATTCCGGGTAGGACGGCACGGATGCACAGAAAAGTGCCGCGGACATGCACCGCGAACATGCGGTCGAAGTCGTCCGGCGTGATGTCGCCGAAGGGAGCCTGGTGCACGTAGCCGGCGTTGTTGACGAGCAGCGAGCAAGGCCCGAGTTCGGCCGCCTTGGCGGCCACGCCGGCCACGTCGTCCTCGCGCGACACGTCGCCGGGCGCCGCTCGTGCAACGCCGCCGGATCGAGCGATGTCTTGCGCCGCAGTCTCGGCCCGCTCGGCAACAAGATCGTTGAGCACGACCGAAAATCCTTCTCGCGCCAGCCTTTGCGCGATGGCGAGCCCTATGCCGGAGCCCGCCCCGGTCACGATGGCGACGCCCTTGCGGTCCTGGCTCACGCGGTCTCCTCCTGCAGCGCCACGCGCTTCGCGCGCCTGACGGACGCGCCCATCAACAGCGCGTAGACGGCCAGCAAGGTCAGCGAAAACAGGGTGGTCAGCACGCCGAACGCAAAGATGTTGGGGTGGATCTCCACCGAGAACGTGCCGTAGATGGCGAGCGGCAGCGTCAGATCGGGCCCGGATGCAAAGAGCGTGCGCGAGAACTCGTCATAGGACAGAGTGAAGCAGAACAGCATGGCCGAAAGCACGCCGGGAAAGATCAGCGGAAAGGTCACCTTGCGGAACGTCCGCCCTGGAGGGACTCCGAGAGACCAGGCCGCCTCCTCGACGGTCGGGTCGAAGCGGTTGAAGATGGCCAGCATGACCAGGAACGCGAACGGATAGGTGTAAACGACATGGAGTACGAAAGCCGTGCTCCACCAGTGGCGGTCGATGCCGGCCGCATTGGCCAGCAGCGCCGTGCCGAGGCCGACCAGCACACCTGGCACCATCATGCCGAGGACGATCAAGTAGAAGACGGCGCCAGATCCCTTGAAGCGCTGCCGGAACGCCTGGGCCGACATCACGCCGAGAACGGTCGATACCACCGTCGTCATGAAGGCCAGAATGAGGGAGCGGGTCAGCGAACCCTCGATCGGCAGCGGCGCGACCCGGGTCGGCGGCGTCATTCCGAAGACCTGACGGTACCAGTAGGTGGACCAGGCGACGATGGGGAACTGCGGACCGCCCTCGGGCCCGGTTTGGAAGGACAGGATCGCCAGGACGAGCAGCGGCCCGTAGAGGAACAGCAGGAACAACGCCGTATAAAGAGCCAGAACGGGTTTGAGGACCGCCGACCGCATCGCTCAAAGCTCCCGCTTGAGATCGACGAGGCGCAACAGGCCGGCGACGACGAGCCCGATCAGCCCGGTCAGGACCACGCCCGCCACCGCGGCGAAGGCCCATTTGAGAGAGCCGACCTGCGTCACGATGATGTTGCCGAGGAGGTTGACCTTGCGGCCCGACAGGGCGGCCGCCGTGGCGAATTCGCCCAGCACCATCACCGAAACGAAGATCGCGCCGACCACCACGCCCGGCAGGCTCAGGGGGAAGATGACGGTGCGGAAGATGCGCCAGAAACCGGCGCCGAGATCCTGCGCGGCCTCGATGATGTTGGGATCGATCCGCCCGAGCATGAAGGCGATCGGCCCCACCATGAAGACGCAGTAGATCTGAGTCATGCCGATGATCACGGACAGCTCGGTGAACAGCAGCGCATCGATCGGGGTCGACGTGATGTGCAGACTCTGCAGGATGATATTGATCGCGCCCTCCTTGCCAAGCATGGGACGCCACGCGAGCACCCGGATGAGGAAGGAGGTCCAGAACGGGATAACGCACAGAACCAGAAGAATGGTCGCGGTCGTCTTGTTCTTGACCAGAAGCCCGACATAAAGCGCGGTCGGATAGCCCACCACAAGGGTCGCGGCGAGCACGACGAGCCAGATGCGGATCGTGGTCCACAGCGCATTGAGATAGGTTTCGCTGGTGAAGAAGGCCTGCCAGCTCTTGACCGTCAGGATCGGCTCGATCTTGAATGTCGTCTGGGTCCAGAAGGACACGTAGACCATCATGAGGATCGGCAAAACCAGAAACAGCCCCATCCACACGATGCCCGGGGCGATCAGCCAATAGGCGGCGTTGCGCCGGGGGGTGGTGGCGAGAACCGGTTCGGCCGCGTCGGCGGCTCCAGATAGCGCGGTCACGACAGCCCTCCGGGATGGCCCGGCAGGATCAGCGCGTCCTCGGCATTCCACACCAGCTGATAGGTCCGGTCGGGCTCGAAGGTCTGGGGCTCGTGCCGGCTGAAGTGATGCTCGACCGTCACGATCTCGCCGCTGGGCATTCTGAAGAAATAAGTGGCTCCCGGACCGGAATTCTCGCTGGTGACGAAGGCCGCCGCGAGCCGCATTTCCCGCGCGTCCACGACGGCATCGATCGGCCGGACCGCGATGAGGTCCTGCCGTATGGCGTAAGTCGTTCGACCGCTATCCGGAACGGACGAGGGCTCTTGGCTCGGCGCGGCGGCCAGCAGATTGTAACAGTTGAGGAAGCGCGCCACCCTGGCGCTGGCCGGGCGGTTGTACACGACCTCGGGCGGTTCGAACTGGGCGACCCGGCCCGCGTCGAGCACGACGACGCGGTCGCCCATGGCGAGCGCCTCGGTTTCGCTGCCCGTGACGTGCAGGAAAGTAACGCCGAGCTGGCTACGGATACGGCGCAGTTCCCCGCACATCCGCGCCCTGAGATTCGCATCGAGCGCGCCCAGGGGTTCGTCGAGCAAAACCAGGCGGGGTTCGGTGACGAGCGTGCGCGCCAGAGCCACCCTCTGGCGCTGACCGCCCGAAATCTGGTGGACACCCCGGGCTTCGAGTCCGGCCAAGCCGACAAGCGCGATCATGTCCCTGACCTTGCGGTCGATCGCGGGCGCCGCCATCCGACCGTGCCTCCGATTGACCAGCCCGAAAGCGACGTTCTCTTGCACGGCCAGGTGCGGAAACAGTGCGAAGTTCTGAAACACAAAACCGATGTGCCGTTCGTGGGCCGGCACCCCGTTCACCGATCTGCCGTTCAGCGAGACCGTGCCGCGGTCAAGCTCTTCGAAGCCGGCGATCGCGCGGAGCAGCACCGTCTTCCCCGAGCCGCTCGCGCCGAGCACCGAGACGTATTCGTCGTTGGAAATGCTGAGCGAAACCGCATCAAGCGCCGTTTTCGACCCGTAGCGCTTGGTGACGCCGTCGAGACGCAGGACGGCATCCGATGACGGCGCAGGCACGGCTCCGGATTCGATCCGAGCTGACGATGAACGCTCGCGAGCCAACATTCCCACCTCGTTCCGGACCCGGAAGCTCATTGTCAAAAGGCTAAGACAAGTGCATTTTGTGCGCAAGCCCAGTTTATGGTCAGGCGGAGCACAAGCAATCGGCAGCGCCGCACGAGTGTCTGAAGGTGCAAAGCAGATTCTGAAAGCAACTATGGGGCGTCCAGAATTGCTCATCGTATGCAGAATGCATCATTTGGGACATAGGGTCGAACCTTGGGGCAGCGGCGCCTCCACCGATGCGACCCGGGGACCCGCAAGGTGAACAGCAGGGCCCTTCCGCCTTCGCGCGACAGTCGCTTCGAAAGGCGCCATGAACTCGTCGAGCGGGTGCTGCGCGCCAATATCCTCGACGGTCACTTGCCGCGTGGATTGGTCCTT
>JBBPYT010000396.1:0-26385 GCA_038199665.1 Hyphomicrobiales bacterium | reverse complement strand
GTCTGCGCGACCCTGCTGATGGTGCGCAGGAGGACTAGCTGGCAGGGGCCGCCCAAACCGCCGGTCAGGTCTATACTGCATGTCGGGGGAAGGTGCACCGACGGCCATTTGCACGTTGCCGACGGCAGCATTAGCGGCACAGCAGGTGGGGAGAGTACCTTCGGATCCAGCCGCCCTCACGCGACGCATCCGCCAGCTGCCGCCCGTCAAGCCGACATTGGTTATCCGCGGGTGGACGAGCGCTGCATTCAACTGCGCCTGTCGACGGCTCGCGATGCGCTGAAGCCATACCCCATCGATCGATGGGGTTAGCGCCAAGGAGGACGTTTTTTATTGCGCTCTATGCAACGCACAGCACGCATTTTGGATTCTTCGCCCTCCTTGGGCGCTCCCTCCCTAGACTTGGGCCGCTTACGCTGGACTTGTTTGACTAGGCGCGCAACTTTGAACATAAGCCTCGCGTAAATGCAAGCTCAGCAATTCGAATTTCTTTAAGAAAGCCCAAGGAGCAAATGCAGACTAATACTGCTCATGCACGGCCCGGTAATGAGCGAACATTTGCTCTACTGCCGATCAGACGCTCATCAGTTCGTCCGGCACGACCCATAGCTCAAGTCGCCCGATGTTGCGGCCACGTGACTTGTTGATCCCGTCGCCGGGGCACACCGTTCTCGGCCGCGGAGGAAGCAAAATGTGAGACAGCATCGCGAGCCTGGCCGGCGGTCGCTGGCCAAGATAACGCAAGTCCGCTTGGTCGCTCTCCGGGCCGTTTTGCGGAAACACCCCACGGTGGATCGACTCGGCGCGTTCGACCCCCTACCTTGGACCGAAATCGTAAATCGCCGTGGAGCTGCATCATGGAACTGGCCTTCAGAACCAGACCGCGCACGGCGGACCGGTCTCAATGCAGATTGCCGAAGCCTTATCGCCCACCACGACGCAAGAGGACCTTCGTCCGCCGGCAGCATCCGGTCGTTCCGATACACGGAGCCCTTCATGATCTCTGATCACGAGGCAAGAGCATTGCAACATTCCAGAATTCTGGAATTCCATAAGTTTTTCTCCGAGTTTCAGCTTTGGCTGGAAGCCGGGGCGGAACGGTTTAGGATGAAGCTCCGCATCTACGAAACCAACGATGGCCGCTTCTACTTCGTACAGAGCCACTATGTGCGAACGCCGGTTTTCGACGGTTCGTTCAATGCGACGCATCTAACCCATTCGACGCCGCATCTTGCACTGACGACCGCAATCGATTCGATCACGACCTATTACGAGGATGCGGTGAACGAAGGTCACGAACCAAGCGCCGAATGGTTCGTCCCGAACGATCTCTTCTGAACCGTCGGCTCGAAGGAGGAACTTCTTCGAGCTGGACGGCGCCGAACCGCAACCGAGCGACGGAGCTGCTTCGATACCTCAGGATTGACCGTCATCCGACGGATGCAGCGCCAACCTGTCGAGGTAGGAAGTCCTATCACGAGTTTGTCGGTCGACGAATGTGATGAGCCTTGCTCCGCGTCCGTAGGTGAGCCAGGCCCAAACCCAGTTCAGGTAGACAGCGGTCCGATTGCGGGCCCCGATCAGAAAGAACAGGTGCACGACGCTCCACAGCAGCCAGCCGATCACGCCGGTCATCCTGATCCAGCCGAGATCCGCCACCGCCGCCGATCGGCCCACCATGGCGAGCTGTCCCTCGTCCTTGTAGACGAACGGCCTTGGCTTCCGCCTCCCCGCCACTCGGCCCGCGATCACCTGTGCCACATAGGTGCCCTGCTGCTTGGCAACGGGAGCCACGCCGGGCAGGCGGCGTCCATGGGCATCCTCCATGCAAGCGACATCGCCGATCGCAAACACGTCTGGCTGTCCGGCGACCGAACAGTCAGGTTCGATCCTGATGCTGCCGCCCTTTGCTTTCGGGGCGTTGATCCAGTCGGCTGCCGGCGTTGCGGCGGTTCCGGCGCACCAGAGCACGTTGGCAGACAAAATGCGCTTGCCGCCCGCCACGACCCCGTCCCGGTCGACCGCTTGGACCTGGGTTTCCGTGAAAACCTCGACCTTCAGCCTTTCGAGCCGCCTTCGAGCATAGTGGGAGAGGTGCGCGGGAAACCCGGCCAGGAGCGTAGGCCCGCCTTCGCACAGGATGATCCTGGCCGAAGACGGCCTGATGCGCCGGAAATCCCGTGCCAAAGTCGAATGGGTGAGTTCGGCGATGGCGCCGGCCAGTTCGACGCCGGTCGGCCCACCCCCGACGATCACGAAAGTCAGCAGTCTCTGAATTTCTTCAGGATTCGTGCGGCTTTCCGCAATTTCGAAAGCCGAGAGCAGGCTTCCACGCAGTGCCAGCGCCTGGTCGAGCGTCTTCAAGACGTGGGCGTGCTTCGACCACTCGTCATGCCCGAACCAACTGTAGACCGAACCGGTGGCCAGCACGAGGTAATCATAGGCGATCTCCGGCATGTCCCTGACAAGGACAAACTTGCGTTGGGCATCGGCCCCGATCAGCTCGCCCATCAAGACGGTGAAGTGCGGGTGATCCGAGAACAGCCCACGAATGGGCACGGCGATGTCGGATGGTGCCAGCGCGGCGGTTGCCACCTGGTAGAGGAGAGGCTGGAAAAGATTGTGGTTGGTCCGGTCGATCAGCGTTACGGCGACCGGCGCTCGTGCGAGGCCACGCGCAACCGCTAAGCCGCCGAACCCGGCACCGACGATCACCACCCGAGGGCGCAGGTCGGCGGAATCGACGGATCGAGTCTCGAAAAGTTGGGTCACCCGAACCACCTCTCGCCAGTTCGAACCAACCGGTTCATGCGCCGAGGCGCGACACCACGGTTCAAACCCTCGCTGCGCCCCGCAAACGCGTCAATCGGCTTGAAGGACTCGATCGAGCCATGGGCCGGCCTCGGCGCCCACCACCAAACCCGGAAGTCGCCCTGAACCTCGCTAACAGTCATGCCTCCCTTGCCGTGGCGAGGTCACGCTGTTGTCCGAAAACAAGCGGAGTTGTCGCGTGACGGCGAGGCAGCCCCGCCGCGTCCCGTGTTCCTCGCCGGCGATTGCGGTTAATGTGCCGGTGCACCACGGAACGGCCGAACGATCCGGCCTTTGAAGGAGAAAGCTCAGTGGCTCCGACTCGGCCATACAAAGGCGTCTTGCCCGTCGCTCCGAGTGTTTTCACGGCCTCGGGGGACCTCGACCTTGAAGGTCAGCGCCGGGTTATGGATTGCATGATCGATCAGGGTGTCGAGGGCATCTGTATTCTGGCGAACTATTCCGAGCAGTTTCTCCTGACCGATGCGGAGCGCGACACGCTCGTCGATCTATGTCTCACGCAAGTCGCCGGGCGCGTACCGGTCATCGTCACTTGCAGCCATTTCTCGACCCGTGTCGCAGCCGAACGCGCTCGCAAAGCGTCAGCAGCCGGCGCCAAAATGCTGATGCTGATGCCGCCTTACCACGGCTCGGGGTTACGGGCCGACGAAAACGGTATGGTCGAACATTTCGCCCGCGTGGCGGAGGCCGCCGGCATACCGGTAATGGTGCAGGACGCCCCGCTGAGCGGCGTGCCGCTCAGCGGTGCTTTCCTGGTCCGGTTGGCGCGCGACGTGCCGCTCGTCCGCTATTTCAAGATCGAAGTGCCGCAAGCCGCGGCGAAGCTGCGTGCTTTGATCGCGAGCGGCGGGGCCGAGATCGAAGGGCCTTTCGACGGCGAGGAAGCCATCACGCTGATGGCCGACCTCGACGCCGGCGCGACCGGCACCATGACGAGCGCGCTGCTGCCCGATCTCGTCAAGCCCGTGGTCGAGCATCACTTGGCCGGGGACCGCAAAGCCGCTGCGGCGCACTACGCTCGCATTCTGCCGCTCATCAACTACGAGAACCGGCAATGCGGCTTGCGGGCCGCCAAGACCGTGATGATGGAAGGCGGTGTGATCAAGAGCGATGCCGTGCGCCATCCGCTTGAACCGCTGCATCCGGTGACGCGCGCCGGCCTGCTGGAACTTGCCGCTGAGCTTCAGCCGCTGGCTCTAAGATGGGGGAAGTAGGCGAAGACGCCTTCGCTCGACAGCTTCGCAACGGATCCGCCATGTCTCGCTTCCCGGAAGCGGGAAGAGGTCCGCGGAAGCCTGGCGGTGGGTCCCGCGGGTCACCAGCCCTTGGAGCTCAGGGCGAGGTCTCTTGCGCCCGCGCGAGCCCCAGCCCAGCCACGAAAGTCGCTATGTCGTCGGTGACAACGTCGATGAACGGTTCCGATTCGCCGGTGATTTCCCAAGGCTCGCGAGGGTCCTTGTCGCTCGACCGCGGTACGACCAGCACTGTCATCATGCCCCGCTCGTGCGGTACCATGAGGTTGCGCGCGATATCCTCGAACATGGCGGCGCGCCTCGGGTCTACGCCATGCCGGGCAAAGAAGCGATCGTAGGTGGCGGGGTCGGGTTTGGGCACGAGATCGGCCGCCACGATATCGAACACGGCCTCGAAGGTCTCGGTGAAGCCGAGCCGTTCGGCGGTACGTAGAGCGTGCTCGCGCGACCCGTTGGTCAGAATCAGCTTGCGGCCTGGCAGAGCCGAGATGGCCTCCACGAGTGCCGGGTGCGGCGCGAGCGAACTCCGGTCGATGTCATGCACGAAATCCAGAAATTGCTCGTGCCCGATCTTGTGGTCGGCCATGAGGCCGGCCAGCGTCGTACCGTAGCGCTGGTAATAGAACTTCTGGAGCGCGCGCGCCGAGATCCCGTCGATGCCGAAAAGCGCGGCCAGATAGCGGCTGATCCGGTCGTCGATCTTAGGCCAGATTTCAGCGCCGGCCGGATAAAGCGTATTGTCGAGGTCGAAAACCCAGGTGTCGACATGGGCGAAGCGCGCACGCACAGTGTCGGCCAGGTCGCGCCGCGGCAGGGCAGCGCCGACCGCGGTATCGTGCGCCAAAGGCTTTGAACCATCATCCACGGGCAGCCGGACTCCAGACGTTTGCAACGTGTCAGCGCGTGATCAACGTGCCGGCGCCGTGATCGGTCAGCAGTTCCAGCAAAACGGCATGCGGCACCTTGCCGTCGAGGATCACGACGCCTTCCACTCCCTGGTCGAGCGCGTAAATGCACGTTTCGACCTTGGGAATCATACCGCCCGTGATCGTGCCGTCAGCGATCAGCTCGCGAATGCCGTCGACACTCAGTTCCTTGATCAGCGCGTTGTTCTTGTCGAGCACGCCCGGGACATCCGTCATCAGCAGGAGTCTTTTGGCTTTCAGCGCGCCCGCGATGGCGCCGGCGAAAGTGTCCGCATTGACGTTGTAGGTTTCGCCGTCTTCCCCTTGCGCGACAGGGGCCAGCACGGGAATGAGTTCGCGTCCGAGCGTCTGGTCGAGCACGGTGGTGTCGACGCGCGACGGCTCGCCGACGAAGCCGAGGTCGACCTGCTGATCGCCGTTCTGGTCATCGGGTTCGCCCGTGCGGTCGAGCTTGGTCGCTGAAACCATGTTGCCGTCCTTGCCGCAAAGGCCAATGGCCCTGCCGCCTTCGGCATTGATGAAACCGACGATCTGCTTGTTGATCGAGCCGCAAAGAACCATCTCCACGATTTCGATCGTGGCCCGGTCGGTGATCCGCAAACCGTTCGAGAACTGCGATGCGATGCCGAGCTTCTTCAGCATGGCACCGATCTGCGGGCCGCCGCCGTGCACCACGACGGGATTGACGCCCGCCTGTTCGAGCAGAACCATGTCGCGCGCAAAGCTTCGCCCGACTTTCTCGTTTCCCATGGCGTGACCGCCGTATTTGACCACCACGACCGCGTCGTCGTAGCGCAGCATGTGCGGCAGGGCCTGCATGAGGATTTCGGCCTGTTCCTCCGGACTGCCCTTATGCGCTTGCGTCATCGTTCGTTCCGATCATTTCGGAGATGCTAGGCGACGCGAAGTCCGCGCCCGGGTATGAGTGGCTCAGGACGCGGCGGAACGCTCCGAAAGAAGCCGCGCGATGCTCGCCCGCAGTTCAGGAATACCGGCGCCGGTTTCCGAGGATGTCATCAACACGGTCGGAAAGGCTGCTGGATGCCGAAGCAATGCGGAGCGGACTTCATCCAGCCGACTTTCGCGGTCGTGCGGCTTCACTTCGTCGGCCTTGGTGAGCACCACCCCATATGAGGTCGCGGCCTTATCGAAGGCCGTCATCTGCTCGTGGTCGACCTCCTTCAGCCCGTGGCGTCCGTCGACCAGCAGGTAGATGCGCAACAATGAGGCCCTACCCTGCAGAAACCGTCCAACTAGCCGGGTCCAGGCGGCGATCTTGGACTTGCTCACCGCCGCATAGCCGTACCCCGGCATGTCGACCAGACCCAGTGCATCGCCCAGCGTAAAGAAGTTCAACTGTTGCGTCCGGCCCGGAGTGTGTGAGACGCGGGCCAGGGTCTTGCGGCCGGTCAACGCATTGACCAGCGAGGATTTCCCCACGTTCGAGCGACCCGCAAAGGCAATTTCGGGGAGCGACATCGCGGGCAGAGCTTCCACGGTCGGGGCTCCGGCCACGAAAATACAGGGCCGGGCGAACAACAGGCGCCCGGCCTCCATATGGTCCATATCGGCCATGGCGAGGCTCATTCGGGTGCCATCATGTCTTGCGAAACATGCCGGTCAGATTGTCCCAAAGCTCCACCTTCACCCCGGCCCGCCGGGCAATGAGATATTGTTGGAGCACCGACAGCGTATTGTTCCACGTCCAATAGATCACCAGGCCGGACGGGAACGAGCCGAGCATGAAGGTGAAAATGACGGGCATCCAGGTGAACATGGTTTTCTGAACCGGATCAGGCGGTTCGGGGTTCATCTTCATCTGGAGGAACATCGAGAAGCCCATGATGAGGGGCCAAATCCCGATCATCAGGAAACTGGGCGGCGTAAAGGGCAAATGCCCGAACAGCATGAAAATCGAGGTTGGATCGGGCGCCGAAAGGTCCTTGATCCAGCCGAAGAATGGCGCATGTCGCATTTCGATGGTGATGAAAATCACCTTGTAAAGCGCGAAGAACACCGGAACCTGAATCAGCATGGGCAGACAACCAGCGACAGGGTTCACCTTTTCGCGCTTATACAACTCCATCGTGGCTTCTTGCTGCTTCTGCTTGTCGTCGGCGAAGCGCTCGCGGATGGCGGTCATCTGCGGCTGCAGCCGCTTCATCTTCGCCATAGACACGTAAGACTTGTTGGCGAGCGGAAAAAACAGTCCCTTGATCAGCACGGTGACGATCAGGATCGCTACCCCGAAATTCCCGGTATGCTTGTAGAAGAAGTCGAGCACCCGAAAGAGCGGCTTGGTGATGAAATAGAACCAGCCCCAGTCGATCAACAGGTCGAAGTTCTTGATTCCATCCTGGGCCTGGTACTTGTCGAGCGTATCAGTCTCCTTCGCACCGGCGAAGATGTGCGTCGTCACATCGGTCGTCTGGCCGGGCGCCACTTGGCGCTGGTTCTCGAGAACGTCGGTCTGGTAATTCTTGGGCTGCGCGGCCCCGGATACCGAAAACCTGCCCTGATAGGGGCTATCCTGCTCGGGCGCGACCGCCGCGGCCCAATATTTGTCGGTGATGCCGATCCACCCTCCCGTCCCCTCGAGGGTACGCGTGCCGTTGGTTTCCTTTTCCATCCCGTCATAAGTGATCTGCTGGACGCGGCTCTCGCCGATGACCCCGACGAGTCCCTCATGCAGGACCGAGTAGTTCGACGTATGCGGTTTGCCGTGCCGCGACACCAGTGCGTAAGGAAAGAGCGTAACCGGCGCGGAGCCGCGGTTCTCGACGCTGTCCTTGACCGAGAACATATAGTGATCGTCGACCGAAAGGGTGCGGTGGAAGATGAGGCCCTGGCCGTTGTCCCAGGTGAGGTTCACCGGCTTTTCCGAGGTCAGGCGATCGGCATCGGCCATCCAGACCGTGTCGTGGCCGGGTAACGGCACATTGGCACCCGGCTGGGGAATGAAGCCGACCTCCGCATAATAGGGATCGGGCGAGCCCGATGGAGACAGAAGCTCGATGATCGGGCTCTGGGGATCGGTGGTCTGGTGATAGGCCCTGAGCGAAACGTCGTCGATCCGCGCGCCCTTGAGATTGATCGAACCGGCAAGATTCTTGGTGTCGAGTACGATGCGTGGGCTGGCGGCCAACGCTGCTTCCCGGGTCTGCGCCGTCTCCGGAGCGGAGGCGGGCGCTCCAGCCGCCGGAACGGCAGCGTTTGGCGTGCCGATGCTTCCGGACGGCGCCGCGGGGGTGGCGCCGGGTTGTAGCGGCGTCGCGGGGGTGGCGCCGGGTTGGGGCGGAGCAGCGGCCTGCGTTTGGTTCTGAGCCTGCACCTGAGCCTGACGCGACTTTTCCATCTGCGGCCAGCCGTAGAAGTAATTCCAGCCGATGATCACGAGGATGGACAGCGCGATCGCGATGTAGACGTTCTTATTGTCCTCGGTCATGTTGCGTCACGCTGCTGTATACGTTCGAACACCGGAGTCAGTCCGTTTCGTCGAAGTCTGATCAAGGAGGCGAGATCGGCTCTTTCACGTCTTGCGCCTGGCCGTTCGGCTCTTTGCGACCACCCCGCCTCATGGGAGCGGCGTGACGGGATTGAGTCAGGGTCCTGCTCAGATCGGCGACGAGTCTGGAGAAGGGGATCGTCAAGGCATCCCGCCGCGCGACGATCACGTAGTCATGGCCGGCGGTCGGCGCCAGATCCGGAGACCGCAAAGCATCCCTCAGGCGGCGCTTGATCCGGTTTCGCTCGACCGCGCCGCCGACCTTTTTGGTCACCGTCAGGCCGAAACGAACCTCGGACGCGTTGCCGTTCAGGTCCGCCCGCTTGAAAATCTGCAGACTGAGCGACCGACTGTGCGCCCGTTGGCCGCGGGCCGCACGCAGGAAGTCCGCCCGTGTCTTCAAGCGCGTCAGGCGAGGCGTAGGCTTTTCAGGATGTCGAACCGCAATCGACGGAGCGGAAGCATCGTGATCAGGTTCGCCCGGACGGTGTTCGCGCGAACCCTGCATCGTCACTCAGGCGGACAGCCGCTTGCGGCCCCGCGCTCGCCGTGCTGCGATGACCTTGCGGCCACCGACCGTTGCCATGCGCGCCCGGTAGCCATGCCGGCGCTTGCGCACGAGCTTGCTGGGTTGGTAGGTCCGCTTCACTGCTTCTGCTCCGCATATTCGTGGGCCGCCTGCGCTCGACAGCGTAGAACGGCGACCCGCGCTTCCTGTCGACACCTTTGCTTTTCGCGACCGGGTCCGCTTCGCTGAAACAACAACCGCGGCCCGTGGCAGCACGTCGCTGACAGGCTTGGAAAACGTCGCGCTTATACGGGCAAGCGACGGTCCAAGTCAATCGCGGCAAGGCGCTTCCGCGCGTCGATGAAACCACGCCCGACGAGGTGCGGCGGCATACTTGAGTTGCACGACCACGATGAACAAGATGCTGAGAAAATTGCTCGCCACGCAGAGAAGCGCCCCGAGAGCGTAGAGTGCCTGGGCGACGATGATTCGCCGCTCGACGGCGGCGAAGATCTCCGGCGGCTCGTCGTCCTTTACGAGACCGGGGCGTTTGGCGTGGGTCCAGCTCCCGCAAAGCAACGCGCCAAGAGTGGCGATGTTGGCCCAGTACAGGACGAGGGCGGTGCGGCATGCAATGAACTCCCCCAGCAGCCGGGTCGAGAGCGGGAGGGTCGATACCGCGGCAGAAAGGCAAAATTGATCCAGGCAAGATCGCGGTCCGCCCGGGCGGAGTGGCTCAGCTATGTTTGTTGGCCGGTCCAGAAATACCCATGGTGAGAAAACTCATGACATAGGTCGTGAAATTCGGCGCCAAGCCGACGAGGACATGGATGAGGTCCTGCTCGGTGGAAACTTCGGCGCGAGGTGGCACGTGGATGTCGAGCACGATCAGCGTCATGGCAACCGCGAAGATGCCCTCGCTCAGCGCGCAGATCCGCTCGAGGCTTTGTCCGGCGATGCGATTATAGACCAGACGATGCACCTGACGACCTCCCGTCTCGTTGTCTCGGTCGGTCCACCCCCTACGGTAACCTGCTCTGCCCTGCCATGACGCCGGCTCCGCCCCAAGCCGCTCGACACAGCCGGGATTTCGCCCACATGGACCGTGATGCCTGAACATCGCCCTGCTCCGCTCACTCCCGACCTCTGCATCATCGGTGCTGGTCCGGCCGGACTGGCGGTGGCGACCGCGGCAGGTGCGCTCGGCGTCCCGACCATCGTGGTCGACAAGGAAGATCTGGGGCGAACTCTGCCCCGCGCCGGCGACGTCGCACGTCAGGTCCTCTTCGCGGCGGCGCGAGCCAGGGCTGCGGCGCGTCGTTCGGTGCGGTTGGGTTTCGAGCAGCCGTCCCTCAAGTTCGACTGGGCCACGCTCCGTCGAACAGCGGAAGCCACGGCGGAAGCGGGCGCACCGGACATGAGCGCGGAACGGCTCGGCGCACTCGGGGTGCGGGTGATCCGGGCGGCGGCGCGGTTCACGGACACGCGCACGATCGAGGCCGGCACGACGTCAATCAGGGCCCGACGCTTCATCCTGGCCACAGGCTCTGCGCCCGCGGTTCCCAGCGTACCCGGCCTCGACCTCGTTCCGGTCCTTAACGCCACCAGCATCCTTGACCTTTCGCACCTGCCGTCGCGACTCATCGTCCTCGGTGCCGGCAGCACCGGCCTCGAACTGGCCCAAGCGCTCCGACGTCTCGGCAGCGAAGTCGTCGTGCTGGAGAGCGGAACGGCACTGCGCGACTTCGACCCCGAGCTTACGGCGCCGGTACTGGCGCGCTTGGCAGCCGAAGGCGTCGTCATCATCCAAAACGTGCATGTGCTTCGCGCCGACTCGGACCGGACAGGCGTCAGGCTCATCTATGAATGCCGCGACGAGAAGGCTGCTTTCCAGCGCACGGTTGCCGGCTCGCACCTGTTGGCGGCCGCTGGGTGGCGCCCGAATGTCGCCGGCCTCCGTCTCGATGCCGGCCGGATTCGTTGCGGTCCTGCCGGCATCGTGGTCGGGCCGAACGGCAGAACGAGCAACCGCCAGGTTTTTGCCATAGGCGACGTCGTCGGCCTCGGGCGGTCGATGCAGTCGGCGCAAGCCCAGGCCGATGTCGCTTTGCGCGCTGCGCTTTTCCGGCAGCCCACAGGGTTTCATCCGCTCCAGGTGCCGCGGATCATCTATACCGACCCGGAAGTCGCGGTCGTGGGCATGACCGAAGCGCAAGCCCGCGAGCGAGCAGGCCGTCTGCGCATCCTCCGCTGGCCATTCAGCGACAATGCGCGCGCCAAGGCCGAGGGACGTTCGGCAGGGCACGCGAAGGTGATCACAACGCGCGAGGGACGTGTGCTGGGCGCCGGGATCGTCGGACCCGAAGCGAGCGAATTGATTGGGCTTTGGAGCCTCGCGATCGCCCAAGGTCTCAAGGCCAGCGACATCGCGGCGCTGGCGATGCCCCATGCAAGCTACTCCGACGTGTCCCGCCGGGCCGCGGTTTCGGCCCTGGCAGCGGAACTGAACAATCCTTGGGTGCAGCGCGCCTTGAGGGTCATCCGGCTGCTGGGATGAGGCATCGCTCGATCTGGGCGCGCTCGGCTCTGCGGCATATCCTTCAAGCCGGCCGTGCCGCCCGCGACAAGTACCTTTGCGCCATTGGATCAGGCGATGGATTTTCGGTACTGCACGAATCCCGAACGTTCCGCGATGCGATCGTAGAGCAGCATCGCGTCAGTGTTGGTTTCATGGGTCAGCCAATAGACCCGCGAGCATTCAGCGCCGCGAGCCTTTTCGTAGACGTGTTCGATGAGCCGGCGCCCGGCGCCCGACCCTCTCCGGCCCGGCACGACGAAGAGGTCCTGCAGATAGCAATAGGAGCCGGTCGTCCAGGTGGATCGATGCAGAATCCAGTGGACCAAGCCGACCGCGCTGCCCGCAACCTCGGCCAGGGCCGCGAACATCGGCTCCCCGGGATCGAGGAAGCGTGCCCAGGTCAGATGCGTCGTTTGGTCGGCAATGTCGGTTCGATAGAAGGCCTGGTACCCTTGCCAGAGCGGCAGCCAAGCGTCGAAATCCGGTGCCCGGACAGGCCTGACCTCGATCATGCGGCCCGAGCCATGCCGTCATCAAGCGGCCGGATCCTCAGGCAGCGTCCGCCGTGCGCCACGAGAACACAGCCTTGCGGCACCTCGCGCCATTGGGCTCGGTCGCCGTCGAGGGGTTCGGAGACGACGATGATGCTGTCGACGTTCTGCCGCCAATAGAGCGTCGGGGCGCGGGCGTCAGACGCCCATCGGAAAGCGTAGAGGTCGCGCCCATCGGTCAGCGCGGCCGTGAAGCGCAAAGGCTCGCGCAGGCCCGCCTTGTTCATGAGAGCGTGCGAAGCCTCCAGGGTTGCGGCGACGGCCCCGACCGGATTCTCGGTCAAGCCATGCGCGAACGCCGCGAGAAACAAGGCTTCCGAATCGGTCGTGCCGGCTCGGTATTGATACAGTTCGTCGGGAATCATCGCTTCGAGGCGTCGCTTGATCGCGCAATATTGCCCGACCTGCCCGTTGTGCATGAACATGAACCGCCCGAGCGAGAACGGGTGGCAGTTGGCGCGGGCGGTTGCCGGCCCGGTCGAGGCCCGGACATGGGCGAAGAACAAGGGCGAGCGCACCTGGTGGCAAAGAGAGCTGAGGTTCTCGTCGGACCAGGCCGGGCGCACTTCGCGATAGATGCCTGGAATCTCGCGGTCGCCGTACCAGCCGATGCCAAAGCCATCGCCGTTGGTGGGCACCTTGGCTTCGGCCGCACACAACGATTGCGCAATCAGCGAATGAGCCGGCTCCGCCACGAGAGCATCGAGAAAAGTGGGCTCACCTTGATAAGCAATCCAGCGGCACATAGGCACCTCGCCCACCCAATCTGCAATGCAGCAAAGTCGCGCCGACAGTCTTAACAGCTTCTTAACGTTCATTAACTTTGTTGGGCGTCAGGCTTGCGCGAGCACGTGGAAAAAGCTCCCCGTGACATCTCCGCGACGGCTTCCAGCCGGTGCCGGGGTTGCCCCGTACGCATCCGAAACTTCCGCGAAGGCGGCGTCTTGGCCCTCCTCGATCACGGTCGCGTAGTGGAATTCGTGTCCGCGAAGTCGCGTCCCGGCCGGGCCGAAGCACGAGTCGGCCATGATGCGGGCGTCCCTGTAGCCCAGGTGCAGGCGTCGCTTGGCAAAGCTGGTATCGACGGATAGCAGCCCCGCCATGGGATGGGTAACGCCGCGCGCGTCCGTCAGGTTTTGCCCCAGCACCATGTACCCACCGCATTCGCCATGCACGGGGCGGGTCTTGGCGAAACGCCTCAGGCCGGCCATGAAGCTTTTTGCCGCCGCGAGCCGAGCGCCGTGCAGTTCGGGATAGCCGCCCGCAAGCCAACAGCTATCGCTGGCTGCCGGCGGCGCTTCGTCCGCCAAGGGAGAAAAGAACGTCAGTTCGGCCCCCGCCTGCCGCCAACCATCCAGCAGGTGGGGATAGAGGAACGAAAAAGCGTCGTCCCGCGCCACAGCGATGCGTTGCCCCGGCGGGCGCAACGGCGCAGCCGCTCGTCGGCCCCTTTCGGCGGTCCATGGTCCTCCGGCCCCGGCCGCCGCCCGAACCGCGGCGACGTCGACATTCTGGGCCACGAGATCGGCGAAGGCACCGATCCGCGCATCGAGGTCGGCCGTTTCGCCGGCCTGCACGAGACCGAGGTGCCGTTCGGGGAGGCTCAAGCCCTCGGAGCGCGGGATGCTGCCGAAGACGGTCAACCCGATCGCCTCCACGGCGCCCTGTACGAGACGGCGATGACGCTCGCTGCCGATCCGGTTCAGGATGACGCCTGCGATGCGGATCCGGGAATCATAGGCGGCGCAACCCTTGAGCAGCGCAGCAGCCGATTGGGATTGGCCGCTGCAATCGTGCACCAGCAACACGGGCCAGCCGAGCAGCGCGGCCGTGTCGGCCGACGAACCGCTGCGGCCGAGCGGCGCCGGAACGCCGTCGAAGAGCCCCATCGATCCTTCGCACAGCATGAACTGGCTGCGCTCGGCGGCATTTGCGGCCAGGGCGAGGCTGAGCTCAGGCGGCATGGCCCAGGTGTCGATGTTGAAGCTGGGCAGACCGGTCGCGGCCTCGTGGAAGGCCGGGTCGATATAGTCGGGCCCGTTCTTGAGGCCAGCCACGCGGACGCCCTGTCGGGTCAGGGCGCGCATCAAGCCGAGCGTCACGACCGTCTTTCCGCTGCCCGAGCGCGCTGCGGCCACGACCAGCCCGGGGGGCGACATCAGCTCCGTCATGACGCCGGGATCGTGGGCGCGAGACCGGGCGCAAGCAGTTCGCGCAGAGCCGCGATGGCGCCGATCGCGATGACGGCGGGAGCCTTGAATCGTTGTTCGTCGGCGTCGAGCTTGGCTCGGGTCAGCGTCGTCAAGAGAACCCGTTGTCGCGGCGTGGTGGCCTCGGCAACGATCGCGACCGGCGTTTCGGGGGCGAGTCCCCCGTCGATCAGCGCGGCCGCGATGGTCTCGAGATGCGTGATTCCCATATAGAGAATGATCGGCAGCCCGGTTCGCGCCAAAGCGGCCCAGTCGCAGCTGCTGTCGCCCGTGGCGAAATGGCCGGTCGCCAGGATCACCGCATGGTTGGTGTCGCGCGTCGTCGCCGGGATGGCCGCATAAGCCAACCCACCCAGGCCTGCCGTGATGCCCGGCACGATCCGGAACGGCACGCCCGCCCGGACCAGCGCCAGTGCCTCCTCGCCGCCGCGCCCGAACACGAACGGGTCGCCCCCCTTGAGCCGAAGGACACGTTTCCCTTCCCGCGCGAGTTCGATCAGCCGCTCGGAGATGTCGCGCTGGCATGGCGAGGGCATGCCGCCGCGCTTGCCCGCGAACTCACGCGCGGCCCGAGGGTTGGCGAACTGCATGATCTCGTCGCCGACGAGCGCGTCATAGACGATGCAATCGGCCTCCCGCAGGGCATGCAGCGCGTGCAGCGTCAGAAGCCCCGGATCCCCCGGACCGGCACCGACCAGCCATACGGTGCCGCCCTCGAAAGCCTGCAGATGGCCTGTGCGGGCGAGCTCCTGGAGCGCATCCGTCACACTAGGCTCCTTGAGACAAAAGAGATTTGCCGGCAGGCGCAACGCCCTGCCGACGATCGATTGTTTTCCGAAATCCCGACGCACGGTTGGGGCAGCTCGATTTGCCCCCTGCGGAAGAGGGTGTCATGACCGGCCGGTTCATCCTTTCTCTTCCCACGTCGGACGCAACCCAATAGATGATCCCGTCATGGACGACGCTTCCGCCAAGCTTCCGCTGCGTCGCGGCTGGACCACCGGCGCCTGCGCCACGGCGGCGGCGCGGGCTGCCTTCGAGGCGCTGCACACCGGCACCTTCCCGGATCCGGTCACGATCGAACTGCCCGGAGGTGCCCGGCCGGCGTTCAGCCTCGCGCTGACCGAGCACGGCCGTGATTTTGCGCGTGCGGGCGTCGTCAAGGATGCCGGCGACGACCCCGACGTGACGCACGGCGCCCTTGTGATCGCAACGGTTCAAAAGGCCCTTCCCGGCGCCGGGGTGATATTCCAGGCCGGTGAAGGCATAGGCAAGGTGACGCGCCCCGGCCTGCCCATCCCGCCCGGCGAACCAGCCATCAACCCCGTTCCGCGCGCCATGATGCGCGCCGCCATCGAGGAAGCCGCAGCGTTGCTGAACTTGACGACCGACGCCGTCGTCGAAATCTCCATCCCGGGCGGCGAGAAGCTGGCCGAACGGACGCTCAACGGACGCCTCGGCATCGTGGGCGGCCTGTCGATTCTGGGCACCACCGGCATCGTCGTGCCGTACAGTTGCGCAGCCTGGATCGACACCATCCACCGCGGCATCGACGTCGCCCGCGCTCTCGACCTCGACCACGTGGCCGGTGCCACGGGTTCCACCTCTGAGGCCGCCGTCCAGGCGATGTACGCCCTGCCCGACCCGGCGCTCATCGACATGGGCGACTTCGTCGGCGGCATGCTCAAATATCTGCGGCGCCATCCGGTGCCCCGCGTCACGGTGGCGGGCGGTGTCGCGAAGATGACCAAACTGGCGCAAGGGCTTCTCGACCTTCATTCGAAGCGCGGCTTCATCGACCTGTCCTGGCTTGCGGACCGGGCACGCGAAGCCGGCGCTTCGCCTGATCTGCACGACCTCATCGTGCACTGCAACACGGCCACCCAAGCCTTCGACATGGCCCGACAGGAGAGCGTCGAGCTGGGAGCCCTCGTCGCGGAAGCCGCCCGTCGCACCGCAGCCGCAAGCCTTGGACGCAGCGAGGGGCTCGACGTGGTCCTTTACGATCGCAGCGGCGTTCTCGTGGCGCGCGCGGGCTGAGCGTGATGCGCCACGCTCAGCGATCATGGCCCGCCTCCGCCGCACCGCGAAAGCGGCGGTGATATTCGGCATCATAGAGCGCGCTCTCGCGAAAGTCGTGCGTTCCGAGCACGGGGCCTACGAGGATCAGGGCGGTGCGCTCGAACGGATCGGCCCGGACCTGCTCGCCGATGGTGGCGAGCGTGCCGCGCAGCATGCGCTCGTCGGGCCAGGATGCACGATAGACGATCGCCACGGGACATTCGGCTCCGTAATGGGGCACCAGCTCCGCCACGATCGCGTCCAGAACGTGGATTGACAGATGCACGGCGAGGGTGGCTCCGGTGGCCGCGAAGGCGCCGAGCTTTTCGCGCTCGGGCATGGCGGATGCGCGCCCGCTGGTGCGCGTCAGAACCAAGGATTGCCCAACTCCCGGCAAGGTCAGTTCGGTGCCGAGCGCCGCGGCGGCGGCCGCAAAGGCCGGCACGCCAGGCGTGATCGTGTAGCCAATCCCCAGCGCGTCGAGCCGACGGAGCTGCTCGCCGAGAGCGCTCCAGATCGACAGGTCGCCCGAATGCAGGCGCGCCACGTCCTGCTTCCGTGCTTCCGCGGTCTGCAACTCGGCCACGATGCCGTCGAGCGTCATGGGCGCCGTATCGACGATGCGGGCGCCCTCGGGGCAGTGCTCCAGCAAGGCGCGAGGCACGAGCGAGCCCGCGAAAAGGCACACCGGACAGCGGGCGATCAAGTCCCTGCCCCGCACCGTGATGAGATCGGCGGCGCCCGGCCCTGCGCCGATGAAATGAACCGTCATGGCGGGCCGATACCTTCCCTGACCGCGATGGCGCAGGTGGCGTCGGATACTGAGATGCGCGGCACGATCAGCGTCGACCCCGGCCCTGCGGCGGCGAGGGCCGCGGCTTCCGCCACGGAAGGAATGCCGAGGCAGGCCTCGGCGGTTTCGGAGACGACCGTTGTCCGGTCGCTCGTGGCGTCCAGGGCTTGTTTGGGCAGGACCACGACGGACAGGCCGAGTTCGGCGGCGGCGTCCCGCAGCACGGGCCGGTCCTTCTCGGCGATCGTCGCCAGGACGGCCGGGCACGCAGCCGACCACGCACGCTCGGCGACGGCCAACGCCCGGGCTCGGCGGACCAACGACACGAGCGTTTCGCTGCTGCATGCTTTGCGAAACCCCACTCCTATGGCGATCGTCGGCGTCATGGCTTCACCAGAACCCATTGAGTGACCGGCATGGCGGCCCGCCAACCGTGGAATCCGCCGACCGGATCGGCTTGGGCAAACTGCAGGCTCGTGAGCGCGCCGCCATGGCTGCGGAATCGCTCTATCACGGCGCCTTGAGTCTCGATCGTGACGGCATTGATGACGAGACGCCCGCCTGCCCCGAGAGCCTCGAGGCAAAGATCGATGACCCCCGGCAGGCCGGCGCCGCCGCCGATGAAGACCGCATCGGGACGTGCCAGGCCGGCGCAAGCCTCCGGGGCTGCACCTTCGGCGACCATGAGAGCGGGGACGCCAAGCGCCGCCGCATTGCGGCGGATGCGCGCCGCTCGCTCCGGATGGCGCTCGACCGCTACGGCGCGGTTCGCGGGATGGGCCAGCATCCATTCGATCGCCACCGAGCCCGAGCCTGCGCCGATGTCCCACAGCATCTCGCCGCGACGCGGCGCGAGCTTGGCCAGGGTGATGGCGCGGATCTCCGCCTTGGTGATCTGACCGTCGTGTTCGAACCAGCGCTCCGGCCGTCCGGCAACGAGAGTCGAAACCTGGGCGTCCGGGCAGGCCTCGACCTCGATCGCGAGCGTATTCAGAGGATCGATGCCGTCGAGTGCGAACCCATCCGCGACGGCACTGCGCAGCTTTTCGCGCGGCCCGCCCATGGCTTCGCAGATGGTGAGTCGGGACGGGCCAAATCCCCGCGTGCATAGCAGGGCGGCCACCTTTGCGGGCGTCGAGTGATCCTCGCTCAGCGCCAGCATGCGCGCGCCCGGGTGGAGCGCGGGCAGCAATGTTTCGAGCGGTCGTCCACACAGCGACAGAAGCGTGCAATCCTGCTGCGCCCAGCCGAGTCGCGCCGCCGCGAGGCTGAATGCCGAAGCCTGGGGGAAGCAAGCCGTCTCGCGCGGTGGCACGTAGCGCGCCAGCACCGAGCCGATGCCGAAGCAGAACGGGTCGCCGCTGGCCAGGACGCAGACCGGCGACGGACGGCGCCCGAGAATGGCCGGAAAGGTGGCCTCGATCGGCGACGCCCAGGCCAGAGCCTCCCTCTCGAGCGAACCGATCAAAGCCAGGTGGCGGCGACCACCGACCACCAGTTCGGCTTGCGCGATGACGCGGCGCGCGGCATGAGTGAGGCCGTCGAGCCCCTCCTCGCCGATGCCGACGATGGTCAGCCAGGGGCGCGGAACCTCGGACGGCAACGACACATTTTTGCCAATTTCAGGCAAGGTGATCAACAGCTTGCTCCGGAAGGTTCATGCAAGTTCTCATCCTCGGCGGCACCACGGAAGCCACAGCTCTGGCAGCAGCGCTGGCCGAACGAGCCGAGGTGGCGCCGATCCTGTCCCTGGCGGGCCGCACCGCCCGCCCCGCAACGCCACCCATTCCGTTCCGCATCGGCGGCTTCGGCGGGATCGCCGGGCTGACGTCCTATCTCAAGCGGCGTAACATCCAGGCGGTGGTGGACGCGACGCATCCCTTCGCAGCGCGGATCTCGGCCAATGCCGTCGCGGCCTGCCTGCAGGCAAAAGTCCCGCTGGCCCGTTTCACGCGGCCGCCGTGGACCCCTCAGCCCGGCGATTGCTGGCAAAGGGTGCCGACCCTCGCCGCGGCTGCGGCGGCGCTCGGCAGGGAAAGCCGCCGCGTCTTCCTGACGACCGGCCGCCTCGACCTCTCGGCCTTCAGGCAAGCCCCGCAGCACCGTTACCTGCTTCGGACCATCGATCCCCCGGCCGAGGAGGACGTGCCACCGCAATGCGACGTCCTGCTGGCGCGAGGCCCCTTCGATCAGGCCGGCGAAGAAGCGCTGATGCGCCAGCATCGCGTCGATGTCCTGGTCAGCAAGAACAGCGGCGGGGGCGCCGGCAGGACCAAGATCGACGCTGCCCGCGCGCTTGACTTGCCGGTGGTGATGGTCGAACGGCCAAGCGCGGAACCCCACGGCGACGAGTTCACGGCCCTCGCCCCCGTCCTGGCCTGGATCCAGGCTCACGGCGACGCTCCTTCGGTGCGCAAGGCGCCTTCGTTACGTGAGATCCCGTAGGACCGCGGCGTCACCATCCAGCGCGTGCCGCCACGGCCGGGCACGAAACGCGTTTCGCTCGATCCGATCACGACGAGGGTCGACATGTCGGCCAGACCCGCGTCGGCTTCGGCGAGCGTCGTCAAGACCAAGCGCTCGTCCGGTCTGCCGACCGCGCGAGCGAAGGCAACCGGCGTGGTGCCGGCCTTGCGTGCAAGAAGGTGCGCAAAGGCCTGCCCGAGCCGGTCGGGACGCGCACCGGAGGCCGGATTGTAGAGCGAGATGACGAAGTCGCCATCCGCGGCCGCACTCAAACGGCGCAGTATCACGTCCCAGGGCTTGAGATTATCCGACAGCGATATGGCGCAGAAGTCGTGGCCCAGCGGCGCGCCGAGCCGAGCCGCGGCGGCCTGCATGGCGGTGATTCCCGGCAAGACGCGGATCGGCACGTCGCGAAAGGACGGCTCGGCTTCGAGCGCCTCGAATACGGCCGCCGCCATAGCAAAAACCCCAGGGTCGCCGCCCGACACGACCGCCACGTCGCGTCCTTCCGCCGCGAGCCAAAAGGCGTGGCGCGCGCGGTCGAGCTCGACGCGATTGTCGCTCGGGTGGCGGCTCAGCCCACCGCGTTCCGGCACCCGCGCCAAATAGGGCGCATAGCCGACGAGATCGGAGGCGGCCGCGAGCGCGCTTTCGGCTTCCGGCGTCAGCCACGCGGCCGGACCCGGACCGAGGCCCACGACGGTCAGGGAACCGGAGCGACTCATGGTCGACGTCCCTGACCGGGCACAAGCACTACGGCAAAATACGGCGCTTCGTCCCCGATCTTCTCTGCCAGCGGCATAACGACCTGGTCGGCCATGGTGCCGCGCTCGACGTAGATGGCCCGCTCGAGCAGCCCCGTCGCGGCCATCGCGGCTCGTACCTTCGACAGGTTTTGTCCAAGCTTCATCACGACGACGGCATCGGCGAAGGCCAAGCGGTCCCGCAGGACTCCGGCGTCCAATGTCCCGGGAAGGACGGTGAGGATATCGTCGCCCCAGGTCATGGGCTCGCCGGCGGCCGTCCAGCAGCCGGACATGCCGGTAACCCCCGGAACCACGGTCACCTCGAAGCGGTCTCGCAGCCTGATGTAGAGGTGCATGAAAGACCCGTAGAACAGCGGGTCTCCTTCGCAAAGCAAGGCGACGTCACGGCCGGCCGATAGGTGCGTGGCGAGCAAATCGGCCGCTTCGGCGTAGAAGGCCCCGAGCCGTTCCGCATATTCCGGATCGTTGAAACGAATTTCGGTCGTCACGGGATAGAACAGCGGCACGTCCTGGCGGTGCTTCGGCAGCCATCGGTCCGCGATGATGCGTGCAACCCCGCACCTGCCCTCCTTGGCGAAATAGCTGACGACGCTTGCCCGCTCGAGCAGCCGGACCGCCTTCACGGTCAGCAAATCCGGATCGCCCGGGCCGAGACCGATGCCATGCAGGCGCCCCATGCCGGCTCCGGTTTCGCCGGGTCGGCTCTGGGGCTGCCCGACATCGGGCAGACCCGACACCGGAGGAGGAGTGGTCACGGCGCTATTCCTCGTCGCTGGCGAGCGCGTTGATGGTCGCGGCCGCCATCGCGCTGCCGCCCTTGCGGCCCCGCACGATCATGGCCGGGACGCGGCCGTCGGCGATCAGGGCCTCCTTCGATTCCGCCGCGCCCACGAAACCGACCGGCATGCCGACCACGGCCGCGGGCCGCGGGCCGCCCCGGCCGATCAATTCGAGCAGATGGAACAGCGCGGTGGGCGCATTGCCGATCGCCACGACGGCGCCGGCCAAGCGGTCGCGCCACAGTTCCACGGCGGCGGCGGTCCTTGTCGTGCCGAGCTTTTGCGCCAGTGCCGGCACGCTCGGATCGTTGAGCGTACAGATCACGTCATTATCGGCCGGAAGCCGCCGGCGCGTTATGCCTTCGGCCACCATGCGCGCGTCGCACAAAACGGGAGCCCCGGACGCGAGCGCGGCTTTGGCGACCGCGACGGCGTCGCGAGAGAACACGATATCGGCGGCAGCTTCGACCATGCCGCAGGCGTGAATGATCCGCACCGCGATGCGCTCTTCCTCAGGCCTGAACCGCGAAAGGTCGGACTCGGCCCGGATGATGGCGAAGGACTTGCGATAGATCGCTGCGCCATCGCGGATGTAGTCGTAGGCGCTCACGATTGCCGCTCCCTCTGGACCGACGCCTTCACCCACTCCGCCGCTTCCTCGAAACCCAAGCCGTGCAGGATCGGCCGATCCGACGCTCTGCCGTCCACGACAAGATTATAGCGGCCATTCTCGGCCACCAGCGTCATCGGCGCCTTGCCGGCGTGCGCGCAGCCCTTGCTGCAGCCCGATACATGGAGGATGACCCGGCCCGATCGACCCAGCCCCAAGCGGGCGGAGAGGCGTGCAGCATCGTCGAGAACTGGCGTGGTACCCCGATGGCATCCGGGCGCACCGGTGCATGCCGCAACCCACAGACGCGGATCGGCCGGGTCGACGACGAGCCCGGCGAAACCGCAGGCTTGCGCGAGGTCGGATGCGGCCTCGGCCAGCAGGCCAGGCACCAGGATGGCGCGCCAGGGAGTCAGCCGCAGCTCGGCCGCGCCGCACTGGCCCGCTTTTTGGGCAAGCACGTCGAGCTGGTCGGCAGTAAGCCGGCCAAACGGGGCCGCAACGCCGACGGTCAGGGGGCGCTCCCACCCATCGAGATCCGACGATTGCCGAGAGTCCTGGGTCCCGATGAAGTCGGAGCTGTCGGCGGCGTGCCGGCGCGCCGGCGACGAACACCGGCGAAGGCCGGCGCGACGAAGGATACTCGGGGCGCCGACGCGAGCGGTGAGGTGGCGCATGCGGCACAGATCGCCGTCAGCAGCACGCGCCCGGAGAAAGACGCCGACGAGAGCCGCAGCGGCGTGCGCGATGTCGTCGGTCCCGCATAGGCCCGCGGCCTCGTCCTCCGCCCCGCCGAGTCGCACCGCAAAAGCCGGTGTTGCCTCGTTAAGGAAGGCTTCGAACCGGATGTCCGCCGACACGTCCGCCAGCCCGAGCCTGCCCCCATCATCCACTACGAAGCTGAACTTGGCCGGCACGGCATGCAGCGCCGCGTCCTCTATAAGCCGCGCTTCGAGCGCCCTGACGGCGGGGCGGATATCGAAGATTGCGGCGGGATCGAACCCGGCGAGCGGGCTCGATACGACGTTCCGCGCCGCCTCGGCGGCCGGGCTCGGATCGAGCAGGCCCGCACCATCGAGCGTCTCGACGATGCCCGGCAGCGCTTCTTCTCTCAAGCCGCGGATCTGCAGGTTGGCGCGGGCCGTAAGATCCAGCCCACCATTGCCATAGGCTTTCGACGCGAGCGCGATGGCCCGTGCCTGTTCCAGGCGGAGCCGTCCGCCGCGCGGTTTGATGCGGACGATGAGCCCGTCGCCGGACGCCATGGGTGCAAGCGCGCCGGGACACCAGCCGACCCGGGCGGGCGCAAGCGCGCTCACGGCATCGCCCGCAGTTCGGCCAGAATCGCGGCCGTAGTATTGCGTCGCGAAACCCAGAAGCCGCGGTCTGCGGCTTCGCCGAACCGGTCGGCGACCGCGCGAGCGGCGGCAGGGTTTTGTTCGGTGAGGAAGGCCCGGACCGTATCATTGCCGAGCGTGGCATCGAACATGAGGTCGAAATGCCGGCTCGGAACCGCCTCGCTCGTCGCCGCAAAAGCGAAGAGGCTGTCCACCGTTTCGGCGATTTCGGCGGCACCGCGAAACCCGTGCCGCATCTGCCCGGCGATCCAGCGCGGATTGGCGGCGCGGGCCCGGAGAACCCGGACAATCTCCTCGTGCAGCGAGCGGATGCGCGTCGCCTCGGGCCGGGTCGCGTCTCCGTGGTACAGCGCGGGAGTCTTGCCCAAAGTCGCCGCGGCCGCCGCGAACCCCCCTTCGTGCTCGGCGAAGACGTCGGACGACAGGATGTCGGTGTCGGGAAGGTCGGCCACATGCAGATAGGCATCGGCTTCGCCGACCTGAGTGCGGAAAGCTGCCTTCGCTTCCTCCGGTTCGGCGCCGACGCCCTTGTAGGCGTACGACGAGGCCGCCAGATAGGCCTCCCCGAGCTCGCTCCGATTGCGCCAGTTGCCGCTCGCGATCGTCCGGGCGAGTCCCAGACCGTACTGGTTCGGAGCCGCGCCGAAGACCCGGACCAAGGGCGCTCCATTTGTCGCGGCACGGCGGGCATGCGCCAGGGCGTTCTCCTCATCCGTTTCGTCCAGGGCAGCGACGGCTCGCGCCGCCGCGTCGAACAGCGCGATCTGATCGGGAAAGACGTCGCGAAACAGGCCTGAGATTCGCAAGGTGACGTCGACCCGAGGGCGGTCGAGCTTCGCTTGAGGCAGAATGTCGAAACCAACAACGCGGGTCGAGCCATCATCCCAGCGTGGGCGGACGCCGATCAGGGCGAAGGCCTGGGCAAGATCGTCGCCGCCCGTCCGCATCGTGGCGCTGCCCCAGAGGTCGAGCACGATGCGGCGCGGCCACTCACCGTGGTCCTGGGCGTAGCGCGTCATCAGTTCGGCGGCCGCCCGACTGCCGATTTCGTACGCGGTCCGGGTCGGGACGGAGCGCGGGTCGACAGAGAAGAGGTTGCGCCCGGTCGGCAGGACATCCAGCCGCCCCCGTGCGGGGGAGCCCGCCGGGCCCGGAGGGACGAACCGGCCGTCGAGCGCCGTGATCAGGCCGGCGAGTTCGGCCGGCCCGCAGGCCGCGTAGGCCGAGAATTCGCCTTCTCCCCTGGCGGGAGAAGCAGGCGTAGCGACGCCAGCGACGGATGAGGGGCGCCGTTCGACAGCGTCGCGGCTTTGCCATCCCTCATCCTGGCACACGCTTTTCAGGTCCGGTTCGGGATGAGGACTACGGCCGAAGATATGGAGGCCGTCTCCGATCCGTGCTTCCTTGAGGTCGCACAGCCAAGCGTCGAGCCGAACGAGCGCATTTGCCGGATCCTCGTCCGGCCCGATGCCGCAGTCGTCGGCAAGCCCGGTCTGTTGCGCCTTCTCCAGAATGGCCCTAGCCAGCAGACGGGCGCGCCTGCCGTCGAGCCCCTCGGCTTGCGCATATTCGTCGAACAAGGCCTCAAGCTCGGCGGTTGCGCCGTGCGTGCCGGCTTCGACCAGCGGCGCAGTCAGGTGGCCGATCGTGACAGCCGCGATGCGCCGTTTCGCCTGGGCGGCCTCGCCTGGGTTGTTGACGATGAACGGATAGATGACCGGCACCGCCCCGAGAACGACCTCGGGCGCACAGCTCTCGCTCAGACAAACGGCCTTGCCGGGCAGCCATTCGAGCGTTCCATGGGTGCCGAGGTGCACCATGGCATCGATCCGCTCCACGTCCCGGAGCCACAGGTAAAAGGCCAGATAGGCATGGCGGGGCGGCAGCGCAGCATCGTGGTAGTCCGCCCGCCGGTCGGTGGCGCGACCTCGGTCGGGCTGCACGGCAACGACCAGCTTGCCGCTGCGCACGATCCGGAACGCGAAGGCGCCGTCGAGCACAGCCGGATCTTCGGCGGGTGCCCCCCAGGCTTGCCGCACCGTGCGGGCGAATGCCGCCGGACACCCGACAAGCGCACGCTCGTAATCCGAGACTTTCAGCAGCCGCAGAGGCTCGTTACCGGTCAGGTGCGCCATCATGGCCGACCCGTCCGGCAGCTCGCCGATATCGAACCCATTGTGCCGCAAATGATCGGCGATCACAGTCACGCTGCGGGGTGTATCGAGCCCGACCGCGTAACCGGCACGCCCGCTTTTCCCGGGATAGTCGGACAGGACGCAGGCCAAGCGCCGCTCCGCCCGCGGCTTGCGCCGCAGTTGGGCCCATCGCAGGGCGAGTTCGGCCGTGTGGGCAACCCGCGACGGTTCCGGCCGGTGCGAAACGGGTGAGAACTGCAAAGCGTCGTGACGCCCGCCCTCGCCCTTGAAGGAGACTGCGCCAGCCAGGATGCGTCCGTCCACCTCGGGCAACACCACGTGCATGGCGAGGTCGGCCGCCCCGAGCCCACGGCTCGACCCCGACCAGCCATCGTGGGTCAAGCCCGCCTGAACCACCTGCAGCACCGGAGCGTCGGCATCGTCGAGTACCGTGCCCCGCTCGTCGCGCCGCGCCGAAAAGGCAGTGGTGTTGAGGATCACGTCAGGCGGGTCCTCCGCCAGAAAGGCGCTGAGGGTTTCGGCTGCGACCTCATCCTTGAGGCTCGTCACGAAGAAGGCGGACACCCGCATGTTGCGGGCGCGCAGCGCATCCGCGAGTGCGCTGACCGGTGCCGTGTCGGCGGCCAGCAAGGCGGCGCGGTAGAAAATGATCAACGCATGCGGCGCTTCGGCCATATTGGGCCGGCAGAACGGGGCGTGCGGGCCGGCAGCCGGAACGGCACGCGGCTCCGACCACGGCAGATCGCGGCCGCACCGCGATCCAACGAAGCGCAGCATCTCGCCGAGGTTATCGGGGCCGCCCTCCCTGAACCAGGCCCAGAGACGACGCAGGTCGGATGCCGGAAGAGTGGAGGCCAGGTCGAGGCGCGGGTCCTCCCGCTCGCAGCCGGGCACGACGGCCAATTCGAAGCCATGCCGGCGCGCCGCGACTGCGAACTCCTCGACACCATAGCGCCAATAGTCGAGTCCCCCCAGCAACCGGACCAGGACAAAGCGAGCCCTGGACGCAACTTTGTCGAGATAGAGATCGAC
>JBBPYT010000395.1:0-12600 GCA_038199665.1 Hyphomicrobiales bacterium | reverse complement strand
GGGTGACTCCGATATCGGCGACAAGATCGAGATAGGCCGGGAGCTGCCCTTGCGCGACGGCGATCTCGAAAGGGCCTCCTGCTCCAAATGGCCGGCGAGCGTGCCCGGATCTTAGCCGGGATCGCCGGCTAAGCGAGCGCATGGCCTTTCGGGGTGATGCACTGGATGGCTTCGCTGCGCTCACATGGAGACCAGGAAGTTGCGGTTGACGACATCGTTCAGGGAAGCCGATAGACCTTTCGCTATCGAAAAAAGCGTTTCTTGCATCAAGAGCGTTTCTCGGCATCGGTGCCAAATCGACTCAACCGTCTCGTAGCCGTCACCGCTTCGCGAACCAATGACATGAAGCCGCTGAGCTCCGCCTCGAACTCGATGGCGTTCACATTCTCTCCATCAAGAAAGCGCGGCAGAAGTTGAAGTGAGGACGACGTGTTGGTCAGGCCGGGAGAGGTCGTGGTCGAACTCAGGATCCCGAAGTCCTCCAGCACCGCTGCAGATCCCCTGCTGCACAGTCCGGACGGATAGCAGAAATGCTGGAACGAGTCAGGCGACCGCTCGAGCACCCTTGCCAAGACCTCCTTGTTACGCTCGATCTCTGAACGAATGGCGCCAGACGATAGATCGTGCATCGTATGGCGGTGCGTGTGGAGCTGAACGTCAATCCCACGGCGCGATGCCTCACGCAGCTCTTCGGGGGTCATATAGGAAAACGCGCGGTTTGCCTTATAGGGCTCGACATCGATCCCGAGCTGCGTGCCGAAATCGTATGCGGCTTGTAGACTTTCCTGGCGCGGTCGCGTGCGATCCATCGCGATCCGACGCAAGTTCTCTTCTTCGGCGCTCAAGGTCTTCACTCTCGACAACTTGACAAAATATCGCGCCATCACGTGCGAGACCGGATAACCGTCCTCAAGGTGTGCCGTGTCGCAATAGAGCGTCGCGGGCATGGATCGCTGGAAGAGTGCGGGAACCATGTCGCGCGAGGTGCTGTACCAGCCGTCGTCGATCGTTATGACGACGGTGTTTGGGACGAGAGGTTCGCCGGTGCGCAAGGCGCGGACAACGCTGGACAACGTCATAACCTGGAAGCCAAGTTGCTGGACCCGATCGAGCCGACTTTCGAAGGTTTCTCGCTTCATAAACATCGCGTCGCCGGGGAAGTCGCCTCCACCCAGCCAAACGCCGTGGTACGCAAGAATCCGGACAGACTTCGCGGTCACCCGCCGTGCGACTCGAAACAAGCCCGCTGCTTTCGCCAGGTACAGAATGCCGGTCTTTAGGCCTCTTCGCAGCGACGCCGCAGCCGAGCATCCCTGCAACAAGAGATGTCTCGCCTTAGGCCAATGATTTTGCCTGAAATTATGCACGGTCATGCGCTAAGCCGAATCAAAATATCCAAAACAATAGTGGCACGCTTTGCCATCGCGCTGGGCTTCGTGGCAGTAGATGGTAACGCGCGCCTGAACCTGCACCATTCTCCGACTGTCGCTTCCCTCAACACGCCGCACTACCACTTTGGTGGTAAACTCGAATATTGCGCAATGGCGAAAGATCTACTAGGATCCCGTGGTACTCCGGTCGGCAGACTTCGGTGCGCAAGAAGCCTGGTCTCGATGTCTCACCAGTCCGGGCGGCACTCCCACGACTCGCAGGTCAGGGTCTGACCCCAACTCCGAGGCTACAAGGAAGGTTCGCGGGATGATGATGACGGCTCCTTTTCGCTCATTGCCCCGACCGAGCGCCTGCCGTATCGATCTCCAGTGATCCTACGCCCATCGTAGAGCTGTATCCGAAATGGCGGCGGGCGTATGGCAGCGCCATCCTCAGGATCTAGCATAAACAGCGGTGGTCTTCGTGAAGACGGTTCTAACTTCGTGTCGCACGGCGTTCTGGATTTGCCTCATCGGGGCTATGGTGTTTGGCGCGCAGCAGGGTGCCGCTGGCATTTCCGGAACCGGCCCTTCAAACATTTCGGCCATCTGGGCAAACGAGGGCGGTGATAAAGTCACCAAGGATGAACTGCGAGCCTCTACGGGCGGCCGGGCGGTTCTGAACAGCACGTGGGACGGACACCGCATCAACGTGTTCGGGGCGAAGAACGAGATCATCGGCTTCAATCTCGTTCTCGAGGCTGCGAGTCATCGGGCTGAGGGCGTCAGCGTGCGTTTCGAACGCCTCGTCGGGCCCGACAAAGCGACGATCCAGTCAGTGCCTGTCGGAAAAGATGGGGTCTTCGATTGGACGCGAAGGCCAATCGAGCTCTTTTTTATCCGCTACCTCCCCATCCAGGGTTTGAGCCGATTGGCCTATGAGACCTACGACGAGCGTCATATTCCCGAGCGCCTCCGGCGGCCCAGGACTTCGGATGGTCAATATGTCGGAGCTTGGACCGATCGGCCCGACCACGACAAGGAATATCCCGATATCGCCGTGCCTCTGGAGGTAGCGGGCGCATTCTCGATTCCGGAGAAGCAGAACCAAAGCGTTTGGATCGATATATACATACCGAAATCCACGCCCAAGGGCCTATACTCGGGGGTCATCGTGGTGTCGGAGCGCGGCGGCAGCGATCAGGAAATTTCCATCGCACTCAACGTCCGCGACTTTACGCTGCCGGACGTCCCCACCTCGAAGACGATGATCGCCACGGGCTACGATGAGGTTGCTCGCCGCTACGCAGGCGAAGAATATCCGCAGCCGGGCTCGCCGCAGGACTCGCTGACCCGAACGGTCCTCGATCGACAGATGCTCGTCGCACATCGGCACAAACTCGCGCTGATCGGTGAGAACGGAGGCGTTAGCGCGTGGAAGCGCGATGAACCAAGGCCCGACTGGATCCCGCGCCTCGATGGCACGCTGTTCAGCGCAGCGCATGGATACGCCGGCCCTGGCGCCAACGTCGGCAACGGCGTTTTCTCGATCGGGACCTATGGTGAGTGGCGGGGCTGGTGGGGTGGAGCGTTCGAACAGGCTGTGTGGTCGCATACGGATGGCTGGGAATCCTGGTTCATCGTACATTTCCCCAAAGTTGAGCACTTCCTCTATCTCGCGGATGAATCACACGACTACGCGCAGACGGAGATGTGGGCCAGCTGGATCAAGGAAAATCCGGGTGTCGGACGATCCCTGAAGTCATTCGCAACTGCCGGACTTCCCAAAGCCCAGAAGTTCATGCCGTCGCTCGACATCACGGCCAGTTCTATTGCCGTTGCTGATCGTGATCTATGGCAAAGCGCGGCCGATCGGGTGGCGGCAGATCATCGCCACCAGTTTTTTCTTTACAACGGCGGGAGACCTGGATCCGGATCCTTTGCGACGGATGACGACGGCGTGGCGCTGCGCGAGCTCCCCTGGGGCCAATACAAGAAGGGAATAGAGAGGTGGTTTTATTGGGAGGCGACCTATTACAAGGATTTTCAGGGTGGCCGCGGTGAAACTCATCTGTTCCGAGATGCGCAAACCTTTGGAGGTCCGGTTGCCTTCAATGCAAATTACGGTAGGATCGGCTGGAATTCCACAAATGGCGATGGCGTTCTCTTCTACCCTGGCACCGATCTGGTCTATCCTGAAGAATCGTATGGTCTCGCTGGTCCCATTGTTAGTCTTCGTATGAAATATTGGCGACGCGGAATCCAGGATATCGACTATGTCGCCCTGGCCCATGCTGTCGATCCCGGTGCAACCGACGCAATTGTCAGCCGAATGGTTCCCAAGGTGCTCTGGGAAAATGGAGTCAACGACCCGAACGATCCGACCTGGGCGCTCTGCCCGATCAGCTGGAGCACGGACCCGGACGACTGGGAGCGCGCCCGCGAAGAGCTCGCCGACATCATCGAACGTCCGCGCAACGGTCAGAAAACGGCTCCTCCGGTGTCGTTGCGCTGAAAGCGTTGAACAGGGAATGCTTTTCTTCAAACGCGAACTCGGCGAGTCGCAGGAGCACAAGAGCGCAAATCCAAACACTGCCGCGTCGCCCATCGAGCGCCGCATCTTTCCGCCCGATCTGAAGGCTGCGTAAGGAGTGTTACAACCTGCATCCCGAAGGTTCGCGCGTTGGACCCATAGCCTTCACCCGAGCCGGTTCACGATGGTCGAAGCAGGATGCGTCGGCGTTCGGACGCTGAACCCCGAGCCCAGTAGATGGAACACGGCAAGGCCTGAAGCTTCGCCGTCCTGACTGCTTGACCGCGTCCGCTCGAAATCGAGCGTTGAGCGCTGTGCGAGCCTGTGCCAGTCTGTGCGCAGGAACTTAGCCGCGCAGACGGTCGGGACGCTGTATTTCGATCGAGCCGGTGTCGCGTTTCGCTGGCAGCGGCGATGCGACACGCCTAAGCGGCGGTCCGCTGATGGAATTTCATACGGGAGGAAAGCAATGTTGAAAAAGTTGGCACTTCTATTTTCCAGCGCGCTGTTGGCGCTTGCAAGCCAAGGGGCGGCCGAGGCCAGGACCTTCTTCTGGGTGTCGCACGGGACGACTGCGGACCCGGTCTGGACGTATTTCCTGGCCGGCGCAAAGCAATGGGCGTCGGACACCGGGAATTCCGTCAATACGTCCTTCCATCAAGGTAATGTGGCCTCGCAACAAGAAGCCGTGCGCGCCGCCATCGCCTCAAAGGCCGACGGTATCGTCACTACCAGCCCGGACCCGGGCAGCCTGGTCGACGCCGCCAAAGAAGCGAACGCGGCCAAGATCCCGATCATCAATTTCAATACCCCCGATCCCAAGGCGAGCTTCAACGCCTACGTGGGCGGCGACAACGTGGTGTTCGGCAGGCATTGGGCACAATACCTGGTCGACAAAGGCTTGGTGAATAAGGGTGACTTCGTTTGGATGCCTGTGGAGATTCCGGGCGCCACCTACGGGGTCCAGGAGGAGGAAGGCATCTCCAGCGTCTTCAAGCCGCTGGGGGTCACCTGGGAAGTGACCGAAGCGACGCTCGACCAGGCCGAGGCGATCAACCGAATGGTCGATTACATGACCGCCAACCGCAAGAAGATCAAAGCGATCATCGGTCTCGGCGACCTCGTGACCGGCAGCATCAAGCGCGTATTCGATCAGGTCGGGGTGAAGCCCGGCGAGATCCCGGTCGTCGGGTGGGGCAACTCGCTCGACACCACCCAGGAGGTGCTGAACGGTTACGTGAACGCGGCACAGTGGCAAGACCCGCAGGCGACCAGCTATGTGGCGCTTTCGCTGGCCGCGATGGCGTCGAGCGGCATCCCTACCGGCTTCAACGTCATCACAGGCGCTCTCTACGAGAAGGATAAGGCCGCCCTTTATGACAAGATTCTCTCGGGCAAGTAGGCCCCGATTCGGGCACTCGCGGGGCCCTCTTCAGCCGCGAGTGCCTCCTCCTGCGGATCGGCAACGGCCGGGCCGCCCGCCCCGGTCACATCGGTCTTCGCGCAATGGTTTCTTTGCAATCACGAACTTACGTGGACAATCGTTCGCTCATCCGGGGCCTCATCGCTCGGCCCGAACTCGGACCTTTCATTCTCCTCGTGGTCGAACTCGCCGTCTTCTGGTCGATCAACCACGATTTTCTTTCGCCGCAGAACATCAGCAACACACTGTCGTTCACCGTCGAACTCGGCTTGATCGCCCTCGCCATGACGCTGCTGATGACGTCCGGCGAGTTCGACCTGTCGGTCGGCTCGGTTTTCGGCTTCGCCCCCGTGCTGATGTGGACCCTCTTCAACGCGGGTATCACGTCGCTGGAGATTGCTTTCATCATCGCGCTGCTGGTCGCCGCCGGAATCGGTTTGATCAATGGCTGGTTCGTCACCCGGCTTAAGATTTCTTCCTTTCTGGTGACGCTCGGCATGTTGCTCGTGGTTCGCGGCACCGCCCTGTTCATCACGGACGGTTTCCCGCAGCGAACCTGGAGCGCAGGAGGGCACGGGCTGGCCAAGGTGCTGGTCGGCGACTTCTACGTCGGCTCGTTTCGGGTCTACATGTCGCTGTTCTGGTTCATGGGCGCCGCGCTCGTGCTGGGCTATGTCTTGACCGGGACCAAGGCCGGCAACTGGATCCAGGCGTCGGGCGGCAATGCGGGCGCAGCCCTGGCGCGCGGCGTCAACGTGAATCGCACGAAGACCACCCTTTTCGTACTCTCCTCGATGATGGCCGCCTTGGGTGGGGTGATCAGTTCCATCCGGACATCGGCCGCCAATCCCAACAGCGGTTCCGGCTACGAACTTGAAGTCATCGCCATGGTCGTGATCGGCGGAACCGCGTTGACCGGCGGACGCGGCACGATCATCGGGACGGTGCTGGGCATCTTCATCCTGCGCGTCATGCGCAACGGCATCGTGCTCGTCGGCGTCCCGGGGCTGGCCTACAACATCTTCATCGGAGCGATCATTTTGGGGATGATGGCGCTCCACTCGTGGCTCGAACGCCGACACCAGGCGGGAACGTAGGGCTATGGCCGAACCATTGATCCGCATGGTGAACGTCAGCAAATCGTACGGGCGTGTCCAGGCCCTCGTGGGCGCCAATCTCACGGTGCACGAGAGCGAGATCGTCGGCCTGCTGGGCGACAACGGCGCCGGCAAGTCGACGCTGATCAAGGTTCTCTCCGGGGCCGTCCCGGCGACCAGCGGTGATATCTTCATCCGCGGCCAAAAGGTCGCCATCAAGAGCACGACCGACGCTATCGCCCATGGCGTCGAGACCATCTACCAGGATTCGGCGCTGGTCACACAGCTTTCGATTGCACGCAACCTGTTCTTGGGGCGGGAACCGATCAAGGGACCGCGCTTCCTCAATCGCCTGGATCGGGTTGCCATGGATGAGGTTGCGCGCAAATTGCTCAAGCAGGTCGGAATCAGCAAGGACATCCCATCCGGCACGCCGATCGGCTCCCTGTCCGGCGGTGAGCGTCAAGCCGTGGCCATCGCACGCGCCATGCACTTCGACAGCGACCTGATCATTCTGGACGAACCCACCAACAATTTGGGCGTCGCGGAAACCCAAGGCGTTCTGCGCTTCGTGCGCAATGCCCGAAACTCGGGCCACTCCTGCATTTTCATCGCCCACAACATTCACCATGTCTTCCAGGTGGTCGACCGCATCGCCGTGATGCGCCGCGGCAAGGTGGTGGCCGACGACATAGACCCCAAGCGGAGCAGCGTCGACGAAGTCGAGCGGATCATCACCGGGATGGCCGAATTCACTACCCAGGGTATCGCCATTCCGGAAGGCAGTTAGGCCGACGCATCGCCGGGATCAAGATCGCCGCCCAATCTCCCCTATCCCAAATTAATCTCGTCAGGCCTGAGGACAACTCGGGGCCCGCTACCTCGAAAAACGCATTGGACATGGGATCGAGGCCATCTGGCCAAAGCGCCTGGAATAGCAAGCCCGGGGCGGTGGTCAGTGCATCCACCGGCGCAATCGGCTTCGGCGCGAACCATCATCTGCGGCAGTGCCTCGTGACACTCCATGCAGGCTCTGGCACTTCGTGTCGCTTGACTCAGCGCTGCTTTCCCTTGGACATCGACCCTGCGATTGTCATGAGCGCTTGGCCGACTCCTTGTCTGATCGCCGCGCCCGCTGGCCCTTTGATCTTCTCCGCGGAGTCGAAGGCCACGAGCGCCTGCGCGGCCTGCCAGATTGGACCGCGTGGTGGCACCTTGACGACCTTGCCACCAACGAGAATCCAACCGCCGCCGTCGCCCATGACACCGGCCAAAATCTCGGCGGAGATGCCCTTGAAGATCTCGGGGATGTCGGTGCGTTCGGTTTCCACCGTGTCGAAGAAAAGCTCTTGCACCTTTGTTCGCGTGTCGGTCCACAACACGCCAAAACGGTCCTGAACTGCGTCGAAGCCAAAATACTCGCCGATGAACGTCGTGTCCGAATCGGCGTGCGCTAGAGGAGCGTCAATCGCCGGTTCCCAAGGCTGGTCGGTCACGGTGGAGATGTAGGAAAAGCCTTGCGCCAGATCGAAACAGCCGGCGACTCTGGTGTCTATAAGATGGCCCCCAAGCTTTGGCCCAAACTCGTAAAATGCGCAGCCGATCGCGCCTGAAGGAGTACCGAGGAGCTGCGGATGAAAATGATAGAGCCCGTTGCCCATCGGAAACCACGGCATGAGGGGCTGCCCGTTGGCGGGGCCCGTCCATTGAGCGCCACCTGGCGTAGATGCCCTATAGAAAATGCGCGCCTCTCCATCGCGCTTGTCCGACCAACCGACGACGAAGCGCCCGTCAAGCAAGGCGCATCCGGTGGCAAGTGTGATCACGCGAAAGGTCGCGTTTGGGAATTTCGGCCACTCGCCGGATGGCACCCCCTGGTCCAGATCCGTTATGCCGGTCGCCGCGTCGGTTGCCGGCGACATGGTTGCGCCGCCGTCCAGAGAGCGACAGTAGCGGATCGCCGAAGAGCCTCGAAAGTGCCACACGATATGTACGACACCATCTACACCGACGGTAATTTCGGGAGCCCAACCGTCATAAGCGTTCAGTCGCTCGCCGGCAGGTTGATTGCCGAGTCCTTTCCAAGTGCGCCCGCCATCGCTGCTGCGGGCGAACGACAAGCGACCCACTCCGAACGCCACGTAGAGCTGGCCATGATGCGGACCGCCACTGCTGTCCACGGCAATCCAGCCTTTGTCGTCGAGCGTCTCGTCGAAAGCTCGGCCAGCCGTGATGTCGACTGGCGATTCCCATGTTTTTCCGCCATCCCGCGAGTTGAAGACTATGAAGCCGGTCACATGGATATCATCGGTCCCGAACACGATCGGTTCGGTGAGCAGATGCGCGTCGCCGTTTGGAGCGAAAATCACCGCAGGGTCGGTCATACCGTCCCATGACTGATTGTTCCAACTTGGCAGTTTCGGCAAACTTGCCTCCGTCCAAGAGGCGCCGCCATCGTCAGACCACGACACACCGACCGTGAACCGGTACTTCTTGGGATCTATGAACTTCTTCGAGGTCGCGACCATTCGGAGGGGGTTCGACGGATCTATCGCCAGCGCACATTCGCTGCGCGCCTGGTTTGGGTTGCTGTGCGTAACTTGCACGTCGGCACCCGGGAAAAAGCCGTATTTTTTGAAAAGCTCCAGTGGATTTCCCATAGTGTCCCCCCACCGCTAAAACGGTGAGATTAGCTCACCTGCGTGGTTGCGTACGGCTTCACAAACAATTGGTCCGCGCCGTGCGGCATCATGGCTAATTAGGGAGCCTCCAAGCTCATCGAGTTGGACGTTCACATAAAAAGCCGGGGTCGGACACATCCTGGTCTGAACAGAGGCGGCCGGGCAACTCGCCACGAAAGTCATGGCGGGGCGGTGAACCGGCTTTCCTGGACGATCAACACCTTCGCGAGCCGTCGCGGAGGCCGCGCAAGCTTTGACACGAGCCGCCGGGCGTTGCCGGAGCGACCCCACAGGGGCGAACGATTGGTTCACACGCCCCACGCGAAGTCGGGCGACCCCTCGTAGGGCGTTGTGGACTGCGCTACGGGGTAGGCGCCCCGATCATCGTGCTCCGGATCTCGCATACGCGCGAAAATCGGTGGACAGGAGCCTTCCGTTGCCGCGGCATCCTCGGCCCGATCGGCTCTGGTCAGGCTGCCAGATCCTTGTTCTGCGGGAACATGAAGCGGCGGGCTTCGTCGTCCATCTCGGCCTTGAAGCTGTGCCTCGTCCGCAGCACCTCGACGCGCTCGCTCGCCGGTCGGCCGCTGATCTCGTCAAGCAACCGCTTGAGGTTCGGCAGCTTCGTCCAGGCGTCATCGCCGAGCACGAACGGCACCATGCGGGCCCAGCCCCAGACCGCCATGTCGACGATCGTATAGGCGTCGCCGAGCATGTAGCGATGCTGGCCGAGCCGGGCGTCCAGGATGCCCCAATGGCGGTTCGCCTCGAACATGTAGCGGTTGACCGCGTAATCGAGGTTCTTGGGCGCGAAATGCCTAAAATGCACCGCCTGGCCCGAATAGGGGCCGATACCGGTGGCGACGAACATCAGCCAGGAAAACAGCTCTCCCCGGGCCTTGTCGGATTCGGCAGGAAGAAATTTCCCGGTCTTCTCGCCGAGGTAGAGCAGGATGGCGTTGCTGTCGAAAACGGCGACGTCGCCATCGACGATGGCCGGCAGTTTGGCGTTGGGGTTGATGGCCATGAAGGCGGGATCGAACTGCTCGCCCTTGCGCGAGTCGACCGGGACAGGCTCGTAGGGCAAGCCAGCCTCTTCGAGGAACAGCGCCACCTTCATCGGGTTCGGCGCGAGGTTGTAGTAGAACTTGATCATTGGACTCCCCTGAAGCAGACCCGGAAGGTTTACGCCTTGCCCGTGTCGAACCTATGATGCCGTCGCTCACCCGCCGATATTGAAGGCCGCCAGCGCCGCCATGTTGACGATGTCGCTGTCGCGCGCCCCGAGCGGCACGATCTGCACCGGGCGGTCGAGCCCCACGATCAGCGGACCGATCAGGGTGGCGCCGCCGAGCTCCTGCAGCATATGGGTCGAGATCGAAGCCGAATGGAAAGCCGGCATGATCAGCACGTTGGCTGTGTCCGACAGGCGGCAGAACGGGTATGCGGCCATCCGCTCCTTGTTCAAAGCCACGTCGGCCGCCATTTCGCCGTCGTATTCGAAATCGACGTGCAAGCCGTCGAGAATGCGCACCGCCTCCTGGACGCGCTGCGAACGCTCGCCCGGAGGGTGCCCAAAGGTCGAGAAGGCCAGCAGCGCCACCCGCGGCTCGTAGCCGAGCCGCCGCGCGACGCCCGCCGCCTCGATGGCGATCATGGCGAGATCCTGGGCATCTGGCATCTCGGTGATGGCGGTGTCGGCCACCAGCACGGTGCGGCCGCGCGACAGGACGAGCGACGCGCCCATCAGCCGGTGCCCCGGCCGGGGGTCGATGACGCGCCGCACCTCGTTCAAGGCGACGGAGAAATTGCGGGTCACGCCCGTCACCATGGCGTCGGCGTCGCCATTGGCGATCATTGCCGCGGCGAAATGGTTGCGGTCCTGGTTGATCAGGCGCTGGCAGTCGCGCAGCAGAAGCCCCTTGCGCTGCAGCCTCTCGTAGAGGAATTGCGCGTAGATGGCGTTGCGATGCGACAGCCGCGCATTGTGGATTTCGATACCCCGCTCGCCGAGGTCGACGCCGGCTGTTTCGGCCGAGGCTTTGATCCGGTCTTCGCGGCCGACCAGCAGCGCCGTGCCGAGCCCCTGGTTGACGAACGACATGGCGGCCCGGATGACCTGCTCCTCCTCGCCTTCGGCAAAGACGACCCGCTTGGGGAAACGCCGTACCCGCTCGACGATGCGCTGCAGCGCCCCCGCCACGGGGTCGCGCCGCGCCGACAGCTGGGCCCGGTAGGCCGGCATGTCGACGATGGGGCGGCGGGCCACGCCGGTTTCCATCGCGGCGCGGGCCACGGCGGGTGGAATCGTGTGGATCAGGCGCGGGTCGAACGGTACCGGAATGATGTAGTCGCGCCCGAAACGCGGGCGAGCGCCGCCATAGGCGGCCGCCACCTCGTCCGGCACATCCTCGCGGGCCAGATCGGCCAGAGCCACCGTGGCCGCGATCTTCATGTCCATGTTGATGGTGGTGGCCCGAACGTCGAGCGCGCCGCGGAAAATGTAGGGAAAGCCCAGGACATTGTTGACCTGGTTGGCGTAATCCGAGCGTCCCGTGGCCACGATGGCGTCCTCGCGCACGGCATATACCTCCTCGGGGGTGATTTCCGGGTCCGGGTTGGCCATGGCGAAGATGATGGGCTTGGGCGCCATTGCCTTCACCATTTCGGGCGACAGCGCGCCCTTGACGGAGAGGCCGAAGAAGATGTCCGCCCCCTCGATCGCGTCCGCCAGGCTGCGCTTGTCGGTGGCGGTCGCGTGGGCCGACTTCCACTGGTTCATGCCCTCCTGGCGGCCCTCGTAGACGACACCCTTCGTGTCGCACAGGATAACGTTTCCCGGCCGGAATCCCATGGCCTTGATCAGGTCGAGGCAGGCGATGCCGGCGGCGCCGGCGCCGTTGCACACCAGTTTGGTTTCACCGATGTCGCGACCGGTGAGCTTCATCGCGTTCAGCATGCCGGCCGCAGTGATGATGGCGGTCCCGTGCTGATCGTCATGGAATACCGGAATGTCCATCAGTTCGCGCAGGCGCTCCTCGATGATGAAGCACTCGGGCGCCTTGATGTCCTCGAGGTTGATGCCGCCGAACGAAGGCCCGAGATAGCGCACCGCGGCGATGAATTCGTCGGCGTCCTCCGTGCCGACTTCGAGATCGATCGAATCGATGTCGGCAAAGCGCTTGAACAGCACCGCCTTGCCCTCCATCACGGGCTTCGCCGCCAAGGCGCCGAGATTGCCCAGACCGAGGATGGCGGTGCCATTCGTGATGACGGCCACCATGTTGCCCTTGACGGTGTAGTCGTAGGCTTTCGACGGGTCCTCGTGGATGGCTTTGACCGGCACGGCGACGCCGGGCGAATAGGCAAGCGACAGGTCGCGTTGCGTCGCCATGGGCTTGGTCGGCATGACCTCGAGTTTGCCGGGGCGCCCCTTGGAATGAAACTGCAGCGCCTCCTGGTCGGTGATGGTCGGGCGCTTGGGGCGGCCGCTCGT
>JBBPYT010000394.1:0-8634 GCA_038199665.1 Hyphomicrobiales bacterium | reverse complement strand
TCGCGCGCTGCAGCCTCGCAGCACCACAAAAACCAGTCCCGGCCGGCCGCTTGTTGCCGCTCGTGCCGGGTCCCAAGCCCTGATGCAACCGATGATGCTCACGGATTGGTCGGCCCACACGCCCCCGGAGATACGGAAATCTTCGGGGTTCCGGCCGGCACCTTCTCGAAGCTGCCGATTCATGACCTCTACATTTTCCAGGGCAAGCTGCCCGGCCCCCCTGTCGACGGACCAGGCCGCGTAAAAGGAACCCGGGGCCCGCTACCGCAGCCGTTCACGTTCGCTCTCGGTTCGGCTGCGCCGACGCGGCAGACCAAAGGCTGCGAAGTGCGGATCGCCGATAGCAGCAATTTCACCTTTTCCAAGACGATCGCCGCCGCGATGGTGACGTAGCGCCTGGTGGGCTGCGGGAGATGCACTGGCATCCAATGCCGACGAACGGCAATATTTGGATCAAGGGCAAGGGCTGCATGGCGGTGTTCGACACGGGACCGCACGCGGTGACGATGGACTTCAGCCCTGGCGACATCGGCTACGTGAGGCGCAACAACGAACACTATGTCAAGAATGTCGGCGACACCGATCTGCAATTTCTGCAAGGCTTCAGAAGCTCTTATTTCGCGGAGGTATCCTTGTCCGATTGGCTGACCCACACGCCCCTGCCCTCGTGGCGCAGCACCTGAACGTGGACGAGGCGACGATCGCGATGTTTCCCCGCAACAAGCCGAAGTTTATGCCGGAATAACGGCCAGAGCAATTCATAGCTGCTGGCTTTTCGGGAACGGCTTCCGCAAATGGGCCGGCGCAAGCTGCGGACCAGGTGACGTCCTCGATAGCGCTCAGCGGATCAGTTGCCTGCACAGAGCCTCGAGCTGGTCGAGCGTCTTGTATCGGATGCGCAATTCGCCCCCTTCCTGGCGCGGCTCGAGGGCGACCCGAAGACCGAGAACGTCGCTGAGTCGATTGGCCAAGGCGAGCGTATCTGGCCGGAGGGGACGGGGTTCCACCGGCACGGCGGGCGGGCGCTGGCCGGCCTGGGCCAGCTTTTCGACATCGCGGACATTCAGTCCCCGTGCGACGATGCGTCGGGCGATCGGTTCCGGGTCGGCGAAGCTGAGCAGAGCGCGTGCGTGCCCTGCCGTCAGCGCACCCTCGACCACCATGGTCTCGATGCTCTCCGGCAGCTTCAACAGCCGTAGCATGTTGGCGACATGGCTGCGGCTCTTGCCGATGATCCGCGCGAGGTCGGCATGCGAATAGCCGAATTCCTGCGCCAGCCGCTCGTACCCTCGAGCTTCCTCGATCGGGTTGAGATCCGTCCGCTGGACATTTTCGATGATGGCGAGCTCGAGCGCTTCCTTGTCGCTGGCCTCGACCACGATCACGGGGACGTCGCGCAGCTGGGCCACCTGGGCGGCGCGCCACCGGCGCTCCCCGGCGATGATCTCGAACGTATCCTCGGCGCCGCCGATCGGCCGGGCCAGAATGGGTTGGATCACGCCTTTCTCGCGAATCGAGTGGGCAAGATCCTCGAGGTCCTCCGGATCGAAGTAGCGGCGGGGGTTGCGCGGATTGGGCTTGAGCCGCTCGATCGCGAGGCGGCGGCGATCCTTGACATCCGCGGCAACCGGCATTTGCGCGGTCGAGTCGGCGATCAAGGTGGCGAGGCCCCGCCCTAGGCGTGGGCGTACCTGCTCGTCGGCCATGGTCATCGTTCCCTGCCCTGCTCTACGCCGCCATCCGGCGCTCGCGCTGGATCACTTCCGACGCGAGGCGGAGGTAGGCTTGACTGCCGGCGCATTTGAGGTCGTAGAGCAACACCGGCTTGCCGTGCGACGGCGCTTCCGACACCCTCACATTGCGCGGAATCACGGTGTCGTAGACCTTGTCGCCCATGATCTCGCGCACGTCCGCCACCACCTGCGCGGCGAGATTATTGCGGGGGTCGAACATGGTTAATAATATTCCGTGGATCGAGAGCGAGAGATTGAGGCTGTGCTTGACCTGATCGACTGTAGCCAGAAGCTGCGACAGTCCTTCGAGGGCGAAGAACTCGCATTGCAGCGGGACGAGTACGCTGTCGGCAGCCGCAAGGGCGTTGATGGTCAGCAGGTTCAGCGAGGGCGGGCAATCCACGAGCACGTAGGTGAAACGGGGACCCTCCGGGGCATCCGTGAGGCGTGCCAGGGCATTGCGCAGCTTGAAGGCGCGGTCCTTGTGACTGGCGATTTCAAGATCGAGCCCAAGCAGATCCATGGTCGAGGGCGCGATCGACAGGTTGGGGACGGAGGTGGGGCGGGATGCCTGAACGATGGTGTGGTCACCCATGAGCACATTGTAGGTCGACAGGGTGCGGTCCTTGCGTTCGATGCCCAATCCGGTCGAAGCATTGCCCTGCGGGTCCAAATCCACGAGCAGAACCTGCTCCCCGACCGCGGCGAGCGCCGTGCCGAGATTGATGGCGGTGGTGGTCTTCCCGACGCCGCCTTTTTGATTGGCGAGCACGAGAACCCGCGCGGTCCGCCCGTTCATGATGAAAAGCCTTCCGTCTCTGTGCGATCCGCCGTTTCGCCGGCACCGCCGGCGCGAGGTGACGCGACGACGATCCGGCCGTCCCTGGAGGTCTTGCTGGGCAGGATTGAACATCGGACCTGCTGGAAATGCAGGTCCGCCGCGCCGATCTCACCTTCGCTCTTCAGGAACAAGCCCGAAGCACCCCGACTCAGCGGAAGCTTGCCCATTTCCAGCAAGCGAGGCAAGGGCGCCACCGCCCGGGCGGTGAGGATGTCGATATCGCGAAGGCCGGGCAGGACATCTTCGGCTCGGGCGTTGTGAATGAAGGCCGGTGCGTCGCATTCCCGCGCGACCTCCCGCAGGAAAGCACATTTGCGCGTATTACTTTCGATCAGATGGACGGCTGCGTCCGGCCGGCCGCGCAATTGTATGGCAATTACCATGCCCGGAAACCCCGCGCCAGATCCCATATCGGCCCATCGCCTGGCGTTGGGGGCCAAAGCATGGAGCTGTGCCGAATCGGCGATATGGCGGGTCCAAATCTGACCGAGAGTCGAAGGCCCGACAAGGTTCATGACACGCTGCCAGCGCAACAGAAGGTCGGCATACACAGCAAAGCGCGCTTCCGTTTCACGTGAAACAGGAACGAGGCCGAGGGCTTTGCGCCGGTCCGCTTGCGGGTCGGCGGCCGGTTCCCGAACCCGCTTACGAGGCGAGCCGTTCGGACGGGTCATCTTCGGCACCCTGGACCGGCTTCCGTTTGGGCTGCGTCTGCGATCGGGCCAGCAGGATGGTCAGCGCGGCCGGGGTCATGCCTTCGATGTTTTTGGCTTGGCCCAAGGTCGCCGGGCGGATCGCGGCAAGTTTCTCGCCGAGCTCGCGCGACAGGCCCGGCATGCGAGAATATTCGAGGTCCTCCGGCAAGAGCAGAGCTTCGTCCCGGCGAGCCCGCTCGATATCGTTGCTTTGTCGGTCGAGATAGACGGCATATTTGGCATCCGCTTCCACTTGCGCCATGGCGCTCGGCGGCACGCGGGCGAGGTCCGGCCAGATCTTTCTTAGGCCTTCGGCATCGATTGTCGGATAGGACAAGAGCTCGAAGGCGCTGCGCCGGACGCCGTCGAGGCTGACCGGAATGCCGTGACGCGCCAGTTCTTGGGGGGTGGCGCGCAATCGCTCCGTCAGCTCTCGGGCCTCTCGAACAGCCGCAACCTTGTTTGCAAAAGCCTGCGCCCGTTCGGAACCGACGCAACCCCAGCCCTGGCCCTGAGCCGTCAGCCGCTGGTCGGCATTGTCGGCCCGCAGGCTCAACCGGTATTCCGCCCGAGAGGTAAACATGCGGTAGGGCTCCGTCACCCCGCGCGTGACGAGATCATCGATCATGACCCCGATGTAGGATCGGGAACGCTCGAACAGGATCGCATCGGCGTCCCCGGCGAGCCTGGCGGCATTGAGCCCGGCGACCAACCCCTGCGCCGCAGCCTCCTCGTAGCCCGTCGTGCCGTTGATCTGGCCGGCCAGGAACAGCCCGCGGATCTTCTTGGCTTCGAGGCTCGGGAGCAGTTCGCGCGGATCGACGAAATCATATTCGATCGCATAGCCCGGCTGGGAAATCACCACGCGTTCGAGGCCCGGGATGGTGCGCACGAACCGCTCCTGAACATCGGCCGGCAGAGAGGTCGAGATGCCATTGGGATAATAGGTGGGATCGTCCAAGCCTTCCGGTTCGAGGAAGATCTGATGGCTGTCGCGCTCGCCGAAACGAACGATCTTGTCCTCGATCGACGGGCAATAGCGTGGTCCTCGGCTCGTGATGGCGCCAGAAAACAGCGGCGCCCGGTCCAGATTGCTTCGGATCACGTCGTGGGTTTCGGCGGTCGTCCTGGTGATGAAGCAGTCCCGCTGCGGCACCTCGATCCGTTGGGTCAGGCTGGAAAAGGGCTCGGGCTCCTCGTCGCCCGGCTGCCGTTCCAGCGTGCCGAAGTCGATGGTTCGGCCGTCGAGCCGCGGCGGTGTGCCGGTCTTCAATCGCCCGAGCGCGAAGCCGTGAAAATCGAGCATGGCCGACAGCCCGTGCGTTGGTGCTTCGCCGATCCGACCAGCCGGGACGCGCATATCACCAATATGGATAACACCGCGAAGGAACGTGCCGGTGGTCAGCACGGCAGCGCCGCACGTCAGCCGGCGTCCGTCGCCCAGGATCACAGCGCTGATCCTGCCGCGATGAATTTCCACTCCTTCCGCCTCGCCCTCGACGATGCTCAACCCGGAGACAACATTGAGCATATCCTGCATATGCTGCATATATAGCGCTCGGTCGGCTTGGGCGCGCGGTCCGCGTACCGCCGGGCCTTTGCGGCGATTGAGGACGCGGAACTGAATTCCGCTGCGATCCGCAACGCGCCCCATGATGCCATCAAGGGCGTCGATCTCCCGAACCAGGTGACCCTTGCCGAGCCCTCCGATGGCCGGATTGCACGACATGGTGCCGATCGTCGCTGCCCGCTGCGTGAGAAGCGACGTCTTGGCGCCCAAGCGGGCGGACGCGGCCGCCGCCTCGCAACCGGCGTGGCCGCCGCCGATGACGACGACCTCGAAATTCAAAGACATTGTTCAGACCCGGATACGGCAAGGGGCGGAATTCGCGCTGCGCTGCCCGATAACCCGGCCTTATATCGCGCTTCGCCATCGGGCAAAAGCGCCCTGCTTCAGAGGGGGCGGCAAGCCCTAGGATGACCGGCCCGTTTCACGTGAAACGCTACTTGCCGACACAGAAGCGAGCGAAGATGCTTCCGAGCACCTCTTCCACATCGATCGGGCCGACGAGGCCGGAGAGGGCGGCGGTGGCGGCGCGCAAATCTTCGGCCACGAGTTCGAAATCCGCCTGGCGACACTCGAGGATCGGAGCGAGGCGGCGGGCCGCTTCTTCGAGCGCCACACGGTGCCGAAGGCGTGTGACCAGCGATGTTTCGCCGCCGGCCAGCCGCTCGTTGGCGTAGGTCTGGAGTGCCGAAAGCAGGTGGGCGAGGCCAGCTCCGGTCCGGGCCGAAACCGCAAAATCGCCGAAGTGCGCCCCTTCGCCCCAGAGGTCTATCTTTGTCATCACGGTCCAAACGTCGCCTCGGGTCGGCGGGGTCTCGTCCCCGGGTCCCGGCCCCTCCCTCAACCAAAGGACAAGGTCGGCCGTTGCGGCCCGGGCACGGGCGCGACTCATCCCCTCGAGCTCGACCGGATCCTGGGTTTCGCGGAGGCCCGCAGTGTCGATGAGCACGAGGGGACAGCCGCCGAGATCGAGTTCGACCTCGAGGGCGTCGCGGGTCGTCCCCGCATGGGCTGAAACGATCGCCACCTCGCGCCCGGCCAGCACATTGAGCAGGGTTGATTTCCCGACATTCGTGGCACCGGCGATGGTTACGACGATGCCGTCTCGCAGCTTTTCTCCTCCCGCCGAGGTGATGAGCTGTGCCGCGATCGTGGACTGGATTGCGGCCACCCTTTCGCGGATCTCGCGTCGGAAGCTCGCGACGAGATCGTCCTCGTCGGCGAAATCGATGGCGCCCTCGGCCAGGGCCAGCGCGCCGAGCAGGCCCTCGCGCAACCCCTGCACCCACCGGCCGAGCACGCCGTCAAGGTGGCGCAAGGCTTGCCGACGCTGCGCTTCGGTCTGGGCGTCGATCAGGTCGGCCAGCCCCTCCACCGCGGTCAGATCCATTTTGCCGTTGCGAAACGCTCGCCTGGTGAACTCGCCCGGCTCGGCGGGGCGAAGCCCTTCCATGCAGGCGAGAGCGCGAAGCACGCCGGCCACAACGGCTCGGCCTCCATGTAGATGCAATTCCCCCGCATCCTCGCCCGTGAACGAGCGCGGGGCCGGGAACCACAGGACGAGGCCGCGGTCGAGCAATTCGCCGGTGTCGGGATGCCGGAGCGCCGCGAGGGTGGCCCGGCGCGGCTCCGGCCGCAGACGGGTCAGTCGTTCGATCGCGTTGCCGGTCTCGGGCCCGGAAATCCGGATCACCGCGATGGCGGAGCGCCCAGCTCCGGAAGCCGGTGCGAAGATCGTCGGGTCGGTCATCCGATGCCGCGCCTCACGAAGACTGAACCATCCAGTCGCGCGTTGGTGGATCGAACGATGCCGATATTCCAGGGGCAAAGCATGTCAGGCAACGAACTTAACCGGGCCGCGAGCCCCTATCTTCTACAGCACAAGGACAATCCGGTGCACTGGAAGGAGTGGGGGAAGGAAGCTCTCGCACTAGCCCAACGCAGCGGCAAGCCGATCCTGCTCTCGGTCGGTTACGCGGCCTGCCATTGGTGCCACATCATGGCAGGAGAGAGCTTCGAGGACCCGGGCACGGCCGCGGTGATGAACGATCTCTTCGTCAACATCAAGGTCGACCGAGAAGAGCGCCCCGATGTCGACCATCTCTATATGACGGCGCTGCACGCCCTTGGCCAGCAGGGTGGGTGGCCGCTGACCATGTTCCTGGCGCCTGACGGAGAGCCGTTCTGGGGGGGCACCTACTTTCCCAAACAGTCGCGGTTCGGTCGTGCGTCCTTAGTGACGGTGCTCCGCTCCGTCGCGGAGGCCTACCGCGACCAGCCGGCGACGGTCATGAAGAACAAATCCGCCCTCATGCAGGCCCTCCGGTCGCAGCCGCCGCCCGATGCGGCGAAACTACCCGATCTGTCGGCCCGAACCCTTGACGAGGCGTCGCGACGTGCCGCCTCGGCCATGGACCCGATCAATGGGGGATTGAACGGCGCTCCGAAATTCCCCAATGCCGCGTTGATCGAGCTGTTGTTCCGGGGCGGCAAGCGCCTGCGCGATCGCGAGATGACCGATCTCGGTGTGCTGACGCTGAGGCGCATCGCACAGGGTGGCATCTACGACCATCTGGGCGGCGGATTCGCTCGCTACTCGGTGGACGCACGTTGGCTGGTGCCGCATTTCGAGAAAATGCTCTACGACAACGCGCAGCTGATCGAATTGCTGGCCCTGGCGTTCCGCGACACCGGAGACGGCCTTTTTAAACTGCGCATTGAGGAAACGGTCGGCTGGCTTGAGCGCGAAATGACCGTCGACGGCGCCTTTGCGGCCAGCCTCGATGCCGATAGCGAACATGTCGAAGGCAAGTTCTATGTCTGGAGCAAAGGCGAGATCGACGGCGTGCTGGGTGAGACCGATGCCGAGCTTTTCTGCCAAGTCTACGACGTTTCGGCGAAGGGCAACTGGCACGACGAACACACCGGCCAGTCGGTCAACATCCTCAACCGGCTGGATACGCCGGAGCCGTCGGCCGAAGACGAAGCGCGGCTCGGGGCCATGCGGCAAAAGCTGCTTGCGGCCCGCGGCGCGCGGATCCGTCCCGGACTGGACGACAAGATCCTGACGGATTGGAACGCCTTGGCGGTTGCGGCTCTGGCGCGTGCTTCCGGGCTCTGCGGCGAACCGGCCTGGCTGCGCCTGGCCGAGCGGGTTTTCGACGCCCTCCTCGGCCTGATGCAAGCCCCAGGCGAGGAAGGATATCTCGTCCATGCGCGCCGGAACGAGCGATGCGGCGGCAAGGCCTTCGCCAGCGACTATGCGGCCATGACGATGGCTGCCCTGGCGTTGCTGGAGGCGAGGGTCGCCGGGGAGGCCGGCAGGGGGCCTGACTACCTGGCGAAGGCGGGCACGTGGCTTGGCGTGCTGGCTGATCATTATGCCGGGCCCGACGGCGTTCTGTTCATGACCGCAGCCGAGGACGGTGACATACCGGTCCGTCTCGCTCCGATTGCCGATGAAGCGACACCCAACGCCAATGGGGTCTATGCGGCTTCATTGGTCAGAATGGCCGCCATGACTGGCGATGATCGCTATCGCGACACTGCCGACCGGCTGTTCGAGGCAGCCCAGGCTTCCCTGATGCGATACCCGCTCGGCCATTGTTCGCTGTTCAACGCTTTCGACCTCCGTCTTCACGGAGTCGAGATCGTACTGGCCGGGGAGCATGTGGCGGAACTGGCGCGTGCTGCCCTCCAAACGCCCTATCTCAATCGAACCCTCTGCCTGGCGGCCGGCTTGCCCGATCGACATGTCGCGCAGCACCAGGAGCGAGCTGCCGGCAGGGGAGCCGCTTT
>JBBPYT010000393.1:0-3477 GCA_038199665.1 Hyphomicrobiales bacterium | reverse complement strand
CGGTGAAAATGGATGTGATTTCAGAGCCGCTAAAAGACTGGACTTGAAAAACCCTAACATGAGTTGGCTTGTAACCATTTCCCTAATTCATTCCTTCAATGAAAAAGGCGAAGCGCAGTTCATGCCCGAGGGAGCTGCATTAGCAAGCGTTTCGAATACCTGCGTAGTGGCGGAAATCATGGGACCATCTGCGCTATTTTTGAAAAAACCTGAGACAGCGAATTAATGAATCTGGAGAAGTGCCTTTCTTTCATATAATCACTTGCGTGTACGCTCTCGAGTTATTGGCCAGCGGCATGCAGCGAAAATAATCTTCTATACTGAACAATAGGTTAAAAATAACCCCTAAAAAGAGCAAATGGTCGGAGTGAGAGGATTCGAACCTCCGACCCCCTCGTCCCGAACGAGGTGCGCTACCAGGCTGCGCTACACTCCGACAGACCCGATCGCGTTTCCGCTTCAGGGCACGACCGCCTTATAGACGCGACATCAACGAGCATCAAGCAGCATTGTGGCCCGACACGCTCGATCGGCCGTGACTCACGTCGTTGCAGCGAGCGCATCGCTTGCCGTCCGTCTCGGGGGCAACTATGGTCCGCCTCCTCGGACGATTGGGGCGTAGCCAAGTGGTAAGGCAGCGGATTTTGATTCCGCCACGCGGAGGTTCGAATCCTCCCGCCCCAGCCAGATACGAACCGAATCGCGCAGAAGTTGAAATGGCGGCTTTGCGCGGGGCCGATGTCGCGCTCGTCCTTGGCCGCTCTGGGCTGATCCGCGGCAGGGTCGCAGTCAGCCGGCCGATTCTCCTCGTCTCGATCCAATCCTCCGAGCCACCCCATGCCGGCGCTGCTGCCGGCCCCTGGTCGACACTCTGCAGGCCGAGATGGGTTCCACGCTGAGCAGTGACCCGCCGATGGGGAAGCCGGTATCAAGCCGCAGGGCTTGGCAGCACCAGGAATAGATCCGTGTCTCCAGTATCCTGGCCGGCTCGAGTCAACATCGCATGCACCTGTCCGCGATGGTGGGTCTGGTGATTGAACAGGTGCACGAGGAGCATCGATCTGGGAGCTTCGAGGTTTTGCTGCGCAGCGCCGCTGAACCACAGCTGATTTTGTGCAAGCCAAGCCTCGTCGACGGTTTCGGCCCAGGCCGACAGGTCGAGATCCGCCCTTTGGCGCGCCGCGGCCAGTTCGGCGAAGTCGGCGAGAATCTGGTCGCTCTGCCGCAGGGGCAGCGCCGGCTTCGGCCAGCCCGCGAATCGGGACATCCACATGGAGTCTGCCCACAAAAGGTGGCACAACGTACCGTGGATCGAGCCCCAGAAGGCGCCCTCGTTCTGGCGACGCCGATCGTCCGGCAGCCTCGAAGCGGCGGCGTAGATGCGGCGATTCATCTCCGCATTATACGCTGCCATTGTGCGAACGTAGGTTGGCGCGATCAGCGGCGTGTTCGACATGCAAACCCCTGAAAGGGCAGGGCAGACCTATTTCTGCTGGAGCTCGTGATACGTGATTTTGCCGTCGGTGCCCTTGGTCCGGTGATTGACCGTGTAGTCGATATTGGTCGCGTCGCATTTCTTATCGAACTCCATAGCTCCGGAAAAGTATGAAACGTCATGCCCGACATCCTCGATCGGGCGTCGGGGTCGTGCCCGGTCGGAATGAGGCCCCGATCCGCGCAGATTCGAGGGTCTCCCGAGGCACGTCGGCCGATCACATTCCCGGCTTGCTGTATGCACAAGACAGATTGACGGCGAGAGCGCCCGGGCCCGTAAGGGATAAGGCCAAAGGTGCGCGTGGGGCAGGCAGGTGGAACTTGTCCCAGGCCGTCCAAAGGGGGACAAAGCCTGGCGCGAGCCAAACACCCGCGATGCCCCATGCCGACGCTTGCACGCCGTCGCGAAGACCAGCCGAGCGCTAGCTAGAAGAATGAGACGATTGAGCGAAGCATCTTCAAGAAAAATCGATGCTGTCGGCGAACAGCGCCGCCGAGCCGACAGCCAGAGCTACGGCGAACTCGATCGCGAAATAACCAAGGTTCAATATAGCGACGAGCCGAACGACGCCGCGCAGGTTCGGATCGGCTAGGATGGACGGCATGGGTGCGCTTTGGAACTTTGCGTGGGGCTTCGCCGCGGTTGTAAAGTCTTACGGTTTGCTGCGACCGCTTGCACCCAACATGATACTTGCGCAAGATGAGTCATCATGCGTAGTCGGGACATGATCTATTCTCGGCCGACGCGCTCTCAAGGCGCCGTCCAAAGGCCAATGAAGAGCCGGAAAGCGAGCCCGTGGCCGCGCTTGCCGGGCGAAGACCGGGAGTATGCTGATGCCGTCCTTGCCGGATACGGAACACGTCGCCGCCACCGATGCCGATGCCTCCGAAGGAAGCGCCATTCTCCCGCCGATGCGACACAATAGCGAGACGGCGGACCCTCGATCCAAGGTGACCTACGTTTCAGGCCGGGACGACGAGGATTTCCGGTCACCGCTCGACCAGGCTGAATTGCTCGATGCCCTTCGGGCTGTGCGGATCGGCGATTTTTCCGTCCGTCTCTCGAGCCACAGGGCCGGCCTCGCGGGCAAGGTGGCGGACGCATTCAACGATATCGTGGCGGCCAATGCACGCATGGCCAAACAGCTCGAGCACGTCGGGCAGGTGGTTGGCCGGGACGGCAAGACAAGGACGCGGGTCAAGTTCGGCCTGTCGGACGGCGCCTGGGGCGACATGGAGGTCTCGGTCAATACTCTGATCGACGACCTGCTCTGGCCGACGACGGCCGTCACCCGCACCATCACTGCCGTTGCCAAGGGCGATCTCCTGCAGACCATGCCGCTCGACGTCGACGGGAGACCCTTGAAAGGCGAGTTCCTGCGTTCGGCGACGATCGTCAATACGATGATCAAGCAGCTCAGCGTTTTCACCTCCGAGGTAACTCGCGTGGCGCGCGAGGTGGGGACGGACGGCAAGCTCGGTGGCCAAGCGCAGGTCAAGGAGGTGACCGGCGTCTGGAAGGATTTGACCGAAAGCGTGAATTCGATGGCGTCGAATCTCACCGCGCAGGTTCGCAACATAGCGGATGTCACCATCGCGGTCGCCAACGGCGACCTGTCGAAGAAGATCACGGTCGACGTGCGCGGCGAGATCCTCCAGCTCAAGGAGGCCATCAACACGATGGTGGACCAGTTGCGTTCCTTCGCCTCGGAAGTGACGCGCGTGGCCCGCGAGGTCGGAACCGAAGGCAAGCTGGGCGGACAGGCCATCGTGCCGGGGGTCGCCGGCACCTGGAAGGACTTGACCGATTCCGTCAACGCCATGTGCGGCAACCTCACGGCCCAGGTGCGCAACATCGCGCAAGTGACGACTGCGGTCGCCCGGGGCGACCTGTCGCGCAAGATCACCGTGAACGTCAGCGGCGAAATCCTCGAGCTGAAGGAGACCATCAATACGATGGTCGACCAGCTTAACGGCTTCGCG
>JBBPYT010000392.1:0-2190 GCA_038199665.1 Hyphomicrobiales bacterium | reverse complement strand
GGTAGACGTCCATCGAAGGGCCTTCGTCTGGACGACTCCCGATAAAGTAGTCGCAGGCCAACTTTCGGTGCGGCCGCACAACCGACTGGACCACTTAACCCAAGGATCCGCGTCATGTCCTCCTCGATGTCTCAGGCGTCCCTTCCCGTCTTCGAGATTGGGCTCAACGCCCTCTCCGCCGTTCTCGACAAGGCTGAAGCCTTTGCTGCGGCCAAGAAGATAGACCCCTCTGTCCTGGCATCGTGGCGCTTGGCTCCGAACATGTTCGCGCTGGCCCGCCAGGTGCAGACTGCAAGTGACCTGGCGAAGAACGGGTCCGCACGCCTCGCGGGACTCGAACCGCCCCGCTACGAGGACAACGAGACCACGATCGAGCAGCTGAAGGGGCGCCTGGCGAAGACGATCGCTTTTCTCAAAACGCTCGACCCGAAGCAGATCGATGCCTCGGCGAACCGTGAGATCACGATTCCGCTCGGCCCCGAAAACAAGGGGCGCATGAGGGGAGACGACTATCTCAACCACTTCTTGCTGCCGAACTTCTACTTCCACCTCACCGCGGCCTACGCGATCCTGCGCCAATGCGGCGTCGAGCTCAGCAAGCGCGACTTCCTGGGCGCCATCCCGATGACGATGGACTGAGACACCTCCATGCGGTTACCAAGATGCGCAGGACGGAGGCGATAGTCTCGCCTTCGAAACATCCGCCTGTGCTGCCCTGATGTGCGGCGCCAAATGGTATGATCCGGCAAGCGCGGCGGCGTGGACGGAAACGGAGCCGAGGCCAGGTGTGTGATTCGGGCGAATTCAGCTGCGCAGCACGACGCAACTGCCCCGGACCGACCGGATCCGATTGCAAAGGTCGGTGGCGACCTGTCGCGTACCGGCGGGTACTCGAACACGGTAGAAGGCGCGAAAACCGCGATTGCGTAGCCTGGTGCCGATGACCATGGGGCGGACATCGCCCAGAATGGCTTTGTAACTCTGCAGAGCACGCGCGTAGCTGGCCAGGGCCAGGTTCTTGGAGAAGTTTCCTGCGAGTTGCACGCCCCACGCGGCGAACGGAGCCTCGGCACCCGGCGTGCGGGCTGCCGAGCGTCGCAGATCACCAGCCAGGCTTGAACAAGATTGTTCCTGGGAGCTCACAGACGGGACGAGGCCGGCGTTGGCGTCGGCCGCCCAATCGTCGGCTGGTCGCCCGGTGACGCGAAATACGTAGTCGACTGTCTCGCTCGGAAGGCTGCCGCTCCCCTTCAGCCATGCCGAAACGCGCGCCGGCCCGCCATTGTACGCTGCCGCTGCCAGCCCGAAATTCCCGAAGCGACGGGCAAGGTCGGCCAGAAGCGCCGCCGATGCGGGGATCGCCTGCTCAGGATCGAACGGATCTGCAAGGCCCCGATCCTGCGCTGTCCCGGGCATGAATTGTGCCACCCCCTGTGCACCGGCGGGGCTGATGACGTCGGTCCGAAACCTGCTTTCCTGCCAGATGACTCGCGTGAGGAAAGCCACGGGCAGACGCGCCTGCGCCGCAGCGCCGTTGATCAGGCGGCATAACGCCTGCCCGACTGTTTCACCTTGGGCAGCCGAAGGAGCAGGGTCGGCAAGCACGTCTTTGGCCGAACAATCGGCACCAAAGATGAGGAGTGCGGCAAGCAGGACGCGCCAGGACTTCCCGACGAGGGCACGAGAGGTCCGCATTCGCTAGGCCGAAGCCTGTCTCGCGCGGAACGCACCCTGAGGCACCTGCCTCGAAGGGCTGGAAAAATGCTGCATGTGTGGTCTCGTTAAGTCGTGACGCCAGCCTGAGCCGTAAGAGCGAGGAAGTCATGTGTTCATGGCAGCGTCCCGGCAACGCGGCGCCTTCGGTCGAGTTCCAGGAGTCAACAGAAGAGACTAGGTGAGGCCGCGCAGCCGTCACGAAAGACGTATGAAACGACATTCGTTCGGTCCTCGAGGAGCAAATCGTCTGGGATGCGCAGCGCTTTCTGTCCGCCCGTGCCGGAGTTTACATCCTCCACGCGATCAAGACGATGAGAACATCTCGAGCGAAAGCTGCGGCACAGTTTGAAACCTCCCAAGCCAGACGACCTGATCGCCTCATTGTAACTACCCACCCCTATGTATTGGGCTTGGCGCTTGATTTGTGTGCCGGGCTCAGGCCAGGGTGGCGATGATCACGTCGAAGGGATTTGC
>JBBPYT010000391.1:0-22270 GCA_038199665.1 Hyphomicrobiales bacterium | reverse complement strand
ATGCGTTAGCGGACTCATACGAGGCGGATCGGGCCGGGATACCGGGCGACAACTGCATCGGTCGTCAACAAAACCATCCGCTCAACGGTCGCCTGGGCCACGAGAATGCGGTCGAACGGGTCTTTGTGAAGGGGTGGCAGGGCCGCGACAGCCAGGGCGTGACCCGTCGTGACGGACAGGTCGGCGTAGCCATTGTCCAGAAGTCCCCGACGAGCAGGTGAGGGTCGACCTGAGAATCGGGACGACGGAGGCCGCGCTTGATTGCGATCTCCCAGAGGCTCGCGGCGCTGAACGCCAGATCGTTGCCGGCCGCATCGAGGATTGCCCGCGCCCCAGATGGAAGCCTTCCCGTTCGAAAGCTCGCCCAAATGATCATGTGCGTGTCGAGAAGGATCTTCAAGCGGGGTCGTCGCCGTCAAAAAAGTTGCCCGATCTCGGCCCTGCCCATCTCTTCAAAATCGTCGGGAACGTCGTACATTCCCTCAAGAAGCCGAGCCGCGGGACCGGCTTTGCCGGCGGTGCATCGAGCGGCACCACCTTGACCAGCGGTTTGCTGCCTTGGCGATCACGAAGGGCTCGCCCTTCGCCGCCTTCTCGACGAGGCGCGAAAGATGGGTCTTCGCCTATGGATGTTGCAGGTTTCCAGGGCCGGCTCCCCGACGGACTTTGTCCACTAAACTTGGTCGTTCCGGCGGCGACGCAATCGAAGCCAGTCGCCTTCGGCTAAGCGATCGCTCCTCCACCCGCCGTCTGCAGCCAGGCCGCGCCGCACGCTTTGGCAAGCTCGCGCACCCGGAGGATGTAGCTCTGCCGCTCCGTTACCGAAATGACGCCGCGAGCGTCGAGGAGGTTGAAAATGTGCGACGCTTTGATGGTCTGGTCATAGGCCGGCAAGGCGAGCAGGTGGCGGTCACCCTTGCGACCGGCTTCGAGCAGCGCCTTGGCTTCCGCCTCCGCATCCTTGAAGTGCTGGAATAACAACGACGTATCAGCATATTCGAAATTATAGCGCGAGTATTCCTGCTCGGCCTGCTGGAACACGTCGCCGTAGGTGATCCGTTCGGCCCCGTCGCGCCCGTTGAAGTTGAGGTCGTAGACATTCTCGACCCCCTGCACATACATGGCCAAGCGCTCGAGCCCGTAGGTCAGCTCGCCCGACACCGGCGAACATTCGACGCCCGCGACCTGCTGGAAGTAGGTGAACTGCGACACTTCCATGCCGTCGCACCAGCACTCCCAGCCCAGGCCCCAGGCACCGAGCGTCGGGCTTTCCCAGTCGTCCTCGACGAAACGGACGTCGTGCAGGCGGAGGTCCACCCCGATCGCGGTCAGCGATCGCAGATAGAGGTCTTGCAGATGGGCGGGTGACGGTTTCAGGATCACCTGAAACTGGTAATAATGCTGCAGGCGATTGGGGTTCTCGCCGTAGCGCCCATCCTTCGGGCGGCGCGACGGCTGGACATAGGCAGCCTTCCAGGGATTTGGGCCGAGCGAGCGCAGCGTCGTGGCCGGATGGAACGTCCCCGCCCCGACCTCCATGTCGTACGGCTGCAGGATGACGCAGCCCTGTTCGGCCCAGAACCGCTGCAGGCGCAGGATCAGGCCCTGGAACGAACGCGCGGGTTCGAGGGCGGGGTCGGCAATGGCCTGCATGACGGTCCGGTCGATTGTCGGGAGAGAAGCGCGGCGAACCTAGTGGGCACGGCTGCAGGAATCAACGCCGCCTTCATGGTGTTCGAGTAGGTGTGGCTTCTCGCTCATATGATTCGACCCGCAGGACCATTACGGTGGCGCGGCGCGAGGGAAGGCGATGATGCCGAAGCTGTTCACCCTTTTGCTGCCCCGGCGGAGAAGTCTTGGCGGGCCCGCTTGCCTTGGGTTTGGCGGCGTGCTGCTCCTTTCGATTGCCCTTTTCGGCAGCCTTTCAGTCTTCGCGGCCAGCGCGAGCCCGCCGGCCCTTACTCGGGAGCCGACATCGGCCGGCACCGCCACCCCCGACAAAGTACGCCAGCTCCTCGACCTCATAGACGACCCGGACGTCCGCGCGTATTTGGCCCGGCGCAAGGCGCCTTCCGACACGGCCAAGGCCGAACCCGCACCCAACACGATGGCGGAGGACCTCGGGGACGAGCTGCAGGGCTTCAGGAACCATGTCGGGGCGCTCGCATCCGCCGCGCCCGGCCTGCCGGGGGAATTCGACCACGCACGCTCGATGCTGGTCGCGGCAGTGGGGCAACGCGAGATCCTGACCCTCGGCCTTTTCCTGGCTGCCTTTGTGGCACTCGGCTTCGGCGGCGAGTGGCTGTTCAGCCATTTTGCCGGCCGCTGGCGCGCCTGGCTGCTTGGGCTCGATCTCACGACGGCCAGCGAACGCGTGTGGGCCGTTTTCGCCCGCCTCACCTACGGATTGGGTCTTATCGCGTCCTACGCGCTCGGGAGCATCGGTGCCTTCCTGCTGTTCGACTGGTCGATCCTGCTCAAGGAAATCCTGCTCGGCTATCTCGTAGCATCCCTCCTGGTGCGCTTGAGCTTCGTGATCGGCCGCTTTTTCTTTGCGCCCGGGGCGGAACGATTCCGGGTCGCGCCCTTGTCGACGGCGGCTGCCAACTTCCTGTTCTACAGGATGGGCCTCGTCGCCATCCTGCTGGCGTTCGGTTCGCACACCATCAACCTACTCGGAAGCTTCGGCTTTTCAGCCATTTCCCGGGAATTGAGCACCTATGCGCTGGGGGCCGTGTTGCTGGGCGTCGCCTTCGAAACGGTCTGGCGATTTCCTCATCCAAAGATGCCGGCTGCCGAAGCCGGCATCGACCCGCCGCAAGGAGATCGCAGCCGCTACTCGCGGCGGTTCTCGATCCAGCTGCTGTCATCCGCATTGCTGCTGCTGCTCTGGGGCTTGTGGGTCGCGCAAGCAAATACGGCGTTTTGGCTGATCGCCTTTGCGGCCGGCCTGCCGGCCACCGTCGTGATCACCCAACGATCGGTTCGCCACGTTCTGCGGCCGGCGGACGCCGCCTATTCGGCCGAAGCCGATGCGCATCGACTGCAAATCATTTTCTTCGAACGCGGCATCCGCAGCTTGCTGATCGTGCTCGCGGCGCTCCTGCTCGGCCACCTGCTCGGTGTCGATTTCGTGTCGCTCACCATGCAGGACACGATCACCACGCGCATCCTGCGCGGGGTTCTCGGCGTCGTCATCGTGGTGCTTGTCGCCGATTTCCTCTGGCACACCGTCAAGGCGCTGATCGACCGCAAACTAGCCTCGAATCTGGGTGTCGCGGGGGCCGTCGATGAGACGGGTCACGCGGCCCGACTGCACACGCTTTTGCCGATTCTCATGAACCTGCTGCTCGCCGTGCTCGTGGTGATCGCGTTCATGATGGTCTTGGCGGCCCTCGGCATCGAGATTGGTCCGCTCATCGCCAGCGCCGGAGTGGTGGGCGTGGCCATCGGTTTCGGTGCGCAGACCCTGGTCAAGGATATCATCAGCGGCATCTTCTATCTGATCGATGACGCTTTCCGCGTCGGCGAATACATCCAGAGCGGCACCTACAAGGGTACGGTCGAGTCCTTCAGTCTGCGTTCGGTCAAGCTGCGTCACCAGCGCGGCGCTCTCTACACCGTTCCGTTCGGCATCCTCGGCGCGGTCCAAAATCAGAGCCGAGACTGGGTCGTGGACAAGATCACCATCAATGTCCCATATGAGACCGACCTCGAAATAGTCCGCAAGCTGGTGAAGAAGATCGGCGAAGCGTTGTCCGAAGACCCCGAACTCGGTCCGGACATCCTCAAACCCCTCAAGATGCAGGGCGTCGCTCAATTCGGGGACTACGCCATCCAGATCCAGACCAAGATGATGACCAAACCGGGGGACGTGCAGTTTGCCGCGCGCCGGCGGGCGCTGATCATGATCAAACACGCCTTCGAAGCCAATCACATCGGCTTCGCCCTACCGATGGTGCATGTCGCCGGCGAAGGGCAGTCGGGGGCCGCGGCACAGAAGGGGCTTTCGCTCCTGCGCGGCGGCAAGGTCGATGAAGCCGTCTAGCAGCACCGACCCGATGCGCACGAACTCCCCGGCCGGAACGCTCCAGATGGTCGCCGCGCTGATGCTGTCGCGGCGCTTCGCGCCCTTGTTCTGGAGCCAGTTCTTCTCGGCGTTCAACGACAATCTCGTCCGCAACATGCTGGCCATCATGATCCTGTTCCAGGTCGGCCAGGACAATGCGGGGCCGCTCGTCACGCTCGCGGTGGCGGTTTTCATTCTCCCCTCGATCGTGCTGTCCGGCGTCGGTGGAGAACTGGCCGACAGCCACGACAAGGCGCAGGTGGCGCGCGGGCTGAAGCTCGCGGAAATCCTCGTCCAAGCGGTTGCTGCGATTGGTTTCTGGTTCGTGTCGGTGCCGGCACTCTATCTGGCCCTCTTCGGCCTCGGCGTGATCGCCACGCTCTATTCGCCCGTCAAATACGGGATCTTGCCGGACCATCTCCGGCGGGAAGAGTTGACGCTGGCCAACGCGCTCGTCGAAGGCGCAACCTTCATCGCCATCCTGCTCGGGCTTGCGGCGGGCGGCATGACGGGTCTCGAAGGCGCGTCCAGGTGGCACGTCCTGACGCAACTGTTCGGCGTGTCCCTCGCCTGCCTGGCGACGACCTGGTTCATTCCCTCGACTGGGGTCGCGGCGCCGAATCTGAGGATCAACCGGAGCGTCTTCGCTTCGACCCTTTCCCTGCTGCGTGCCCTCAAGGCCGATTACCGCCTATGGATCGGCGGAATCGGCGGCAGCTGGTTCTGGCTCAGCGGTTCGGTTACGCTGTCGCTGGTTCCCGTCATCGTCAAGCAGCGGATCGGTGGCGGCGTCGAAGTCGAGACGGCGATCAGCGTTTTTTTTGCGATCGGCGTCGGCATCGGGGCAATGTGGGCGGGGTGGCTCGCGCACGGACGCATCTTCATCAAGCACGTGCCTTATGCCACCGCCTTCATGGGCCTGTTCCTGATCGACACCGGCCTGGCCACGCGTTCGCTCGGCGATGCCCATCAACAGCTTGCGCTGGGCGAGTTCCTGCGCAGCGGCGTGGGCATGCGTGTCGCGTTCGACTTGACCGGCCTCGCCTGCGCTGGGGGGCTGTTTTCGGTGCCGCTTTTTGCGGCGGTGCAGTCGTGGGCGCCCCGGGATCGACGTGCCCGCGTCGTCGCCGGCGTCGGAGTGATGAACGCCATCTTCATGGTCGTTGGCTCGGCCGCCACAGCGCTTCTCCAGTCGAAATTCGTGGGCGTGTCCGATCCCACTCTGCTCCTGGCGCTCGGGTTCGCGAATATCGGAGCTGCTTTCTACTTCTTCCGGCGGCTGCCCGACGTCGATGCATCGGCGGACGATATGGCGCGCACGAAGGCCGCGTTGCGCCCCGGAGAATAGGCAGTCCCGCGAAGCCGACATCCTGCGACGAGCCACTCCGGCCGTCGGTCCCCGGACATCATTGGAAACAGAAGCGATGCGTAACGAAGAGGACCAGCCGACCCGCCTTTCCGACTACCGGCCGACTGATTATCTGGTCGACACGGTAGAACTCGACATCGTGCTGCATGCGACGGCGACCCGGGTGCGCTCGAGGTTGTCGCTTCGCCCGAACCCGAGGGGGCGAGCGAATGCGCCGCTTGTGCTCGACGGCGACGACCTCGTGGCATTGTCGGTCGAACTCGACGGAACGCCTCTCGATCTGTCGGCCGGACTAGCGACCAGCAACAGCCTGACCATCGAGAACCCGCCGCAGCGGCCCTTCGGGCTCTCCACGGAAACCTTGCTGGACCCCTCCGCCAACACCAGGCTCATGGGCCTGTATCGTTCGGGCTCCGCCTATTGCACGCAATGCGAAGCGGAAGGGTTCCGGCGCATCACCTACTACCTCGATCGCCCCGACGTGCTCGCCGTTTTCACCACGCGGATCGAGGCCGCGGTCGAGGACGCCGCAGTGCTTCTCGGCAACGGCAACCCCGTGTCGAACGGCAGGATCGAGGGAACGGACCGACACTTCGCGGTGTGGCACGATCCACATCCCAAACCCAGCTATCTCTTCGCGATCGTGGGTGGCAATCTCGACGTCCGGAGCGACACGTTCACCACCAGCGAAGGCCGCAGGGTATCGCTCGGCATCTACGTCGAGCCCGGCAAGGTGGCATTTGCGACCTATGCCATGGATGCGCTCAAGCGCTCCATGGCTTGGGACGAGAAAGCCTTCGGGCGCGTCTACGATCTCGACGTGTTCAACATCGTCGCCGTGTCGGACTTCAACATGGGTGCGATGGAGAACAAGGGTCTCAACATCTTCAACGACAAATACGTCCTGGCTTCGCCGGAGACCGCAACGGATGCCGACTACGCGGGGATCGAGACCGTCATCGCCCACGAATACCTTCACAATTGGACCGGCAACCGGATTACCTGCCGCGACTGGTTCCAGCTCAGCCTGAAGGAAGGCTTGACGGTGTTCCGGGACCAGGAATTCACTGCGGATCAGCGGTCTCGCGCGGTCAAGCGCATTGCCGATGTGCGCACTCTGCGGGCCCGGCAGTTCGCCGAGGACGGCGGGCCTCTGGCCCATAGCGTGCGCCCCGACAGCTACCGCGAGATCAACAACTTCTATACGGCAACGATCTACGAGAAAGGCGCTGAAGTCATCCGGATGCTGCGAACGCTGATCGGCGCCGAGGCCTTCGATCGCGGTATGGCCATCTACTTTGACCGATATGACGGTACGGCCGCCACGGTCGAGGATTTTCTCGGCTGCTTCGCGGAAAGTTCCGGCCGAAGTCTCGAACATTTTTCGCGCTGGTACGTTCAGGCCGGCACGCCCGAAGTCCGGGCCACCTCGGACTACGACGGGGCTGAAGGCGTGCTTCACCTCGATCTCGAACAGACCACCGCTCCGACCCCCGGGCAGGCCGAAAAGGAGCCGCTCGTCATTCCGGTCGGCTTCGGTCTGGTTGCTCCGGGCGGCCGAAATCAAGCCATCATTACGGGCAACGACGATGCCCTTTCCGCCGACGAGGCGGCCCGGGGCGTGATTGAACTCTCGAGTGCCTCGCGCCGAATTTCGTTCAAGCAGGTCCTGCCGGGTACGATATTCTCCCTCCTCCGCGGCTTCTCGGCGCCGGTGCATTTGCGCACGGATCTGGCGGAGAGCGCTCTCATCTCCTTGCTGACCTATGACAGCGACCACTTCAGCCGCTGGGAAGCTGCCCAGACCGTCCTCACGCGCGTGATCCTGCGCCGGATCCGTGGCGAGAGCTTCGCCGGCACGGACGAAATCGCGGCCGCGCTCGCCTCCGTCCTGGGAGGTGCCTCGGCCGATCCCGCCTTTACGGCGCAGGTCCTGACTTTTCCCAGTGAAGCGGATCTGGCGCGAGAACTCGCCAAGGACGTCGATCCTGATGCGGTCAACGCAGGTCGCCATGAGGTGCGTGCCGCCGTCGGAAGCCTGCTGCGCGAGCCGCTGAGCAGACACTATGGCGACAGCGCCCGTGGCGGACCCTATTCGCCGGATGCTCGAAGCGCCGGGCGCCGGGCGTTGCGCAATACCGCGCTCGGCCTCTTGGCGGCGGGCGATCCGGAGAATGGCTCGGCCCTCGCACAGGCGCAGTTCGACGGGGCCGACAACATGACGGATACTTTGGCGGCACTCGGGGTTCTGTCACTGATCCCAGGTCACGCCCGGGAAGCCGCGCTCGACCGCTTTTTCGCATCGTTCCGGCACGAGGCTCTCGTCGTCGACAAGTGGTTCGCTTTGCAGGCGTCCATCCCGGAGACGTCGACCCTGGACCGGGTTCGGGGGCTGATGACCCATCCGGCCTTTTCCATGTCGACCCCGAATCGGGTCTACGCTTTGATCGGGTCCTTCTCGGCCAACACCACGCAGTTCAACCGGGCCGACGGCGCAGGCTACAACCTTGTGGCCGAGGTCGTACTGCTTCTCGACGGCAAGAACCCTCAGGTGGCGGCGCGGGTTCTCAACGCTTTCCGGTCGTGGAAGACGATGGAGCCCGGCCGTCGGCTGAGGGCAGAAGAGATACTGCGGCGGATTGTCGCGCAACCGTCCCTCTCGGCCGATGTGAAGGATATCGCAACACGTTCGCTCGGCTGATCCGATTCATGTTCTCGTCTCTGCCCTATCCCGGACCTGTGCACCGCAACTGTGGTTTCCTCAACACGGAGCGTTTGTTTCGCTTCAACCAAACCCGAGGTTGTCTGGACAAATCGCCAATTGCGGATTCTGATGGGTGTGAGTCGGGGCGATGCGGCACATTTCCCCGGCCAGCGGACGGGTTCGAGGGGGCAACCGATGGCGCGTGCAAACGCGGCCAACGTTTCTGCGCAGGCAGGGACGTTGCAGGGATTGGCGCGAGCACTGATCGGACCGGCCCATTTGAAGATGGCCGAATACGAGCCCTGGCTGCGCCGCCTCGTCCCTTTGATGGTCGCCATCTTCATGACGACGCTGGCGGCCGGCGCTCTGATCCAGGGCCGCGACGCCCGAGATCGTGCCCTGGCGGACGCCGTAGGTGACATCGAGCTCATCGCGGCGCTGACCGCACAGGACCTCAATTCTTCGATCGCGGCCAATCCCAACCTGAACATCAACGAGGCCCTGGAGCACAGCTTGCCGGGAAGAGCCGTTTTGGCGGGCCGGCAGGTCATGGTCACCGACGCTGCGGGCACCATCGTCGCCGCAGTGCCCAGCGAGACCGCAACAAGGCAACCGCTGGCAAATCTTCTCGGCCCGGCACAGCCCTTGACGGTCTTCGCCGACAAGGCCGGCGTGCTCCGGATCAACCTCGCTGACGGGGAAGACGTGCTGGCCGCCGTTCGCACCCTGCGGCCCCCCTTCGGCCAGCTGGCGATCATTCATCCCGTGGGCGGCCTCCTGGCCGATTGGCGATCGGCATCATTCCGGTCCGGCTTCCTGCTTTTGTCGACGGCCTTCGTGCTGATCGTGATCGCCACGGCGTATTTTTGGCAAGCGGCCCGCGCCGTGGAAGTGGAGACCATTCACGCCCGCGTCCACGGCCGCATCGACGCTGCGCTCAACCGCGGGCGTTGCGGTCTCTGGGATTGGGACCTGGCACGGGGCCGCATCTACTGGTCAGCGTCGATGTACGCAATGCTGGGCATGCAAGCCCAGTCCGGCTTCATTTCGTTCGGCGACGTCAACGCACTGATCCATCCCGCCGACGGCGATTTGAGTTGCCTCGCCGAAGGCCTTGCCGCTTCGCAAGCCGGCAGCATCGATCACACATTCCGGCTCCGCAACGCGAAGGGCGAATGGGTCTGGCTCAGGGCGCGGGCAGAACTGGTCCGGGAAGCGCCGTCGGCCGAACTGCATCTCGTCGGCATAGCGGTCGATATTTCCGACGAAAAGAAGCTTGCCGAACGGACCGCCACGGCAGATGAGCGGCTGCGCGACGCCATCGAGGCTGTGTCGGAGGCGTTCGTCCTGTGGGACGCCGACAATCGGCTGGTGACCTGCAACACGAAGTTCCTCAAGCTGCATAATCTTCCCGCGGTTCAGGCTCACGTCGGAGCGTCCTACTCGGAACTCATCGCCTGTTCGACTTCGCCGATGACCCAGATCGCGCTTGGCGAAGGCCCGAAGAGCGGCGCACGGTCATACGAAGCACAATTGGCCGACGGGCGCTGGCTGCAGATCAACGAGCGCCGCACCAAGGATGGCGGCTATGTTTCGGTCGGTACCGATATTACGGCGCTGAAGCGACACGAAGAGCAGTTGATGGATTCGGAACGGCGGTTGATGGCCACCATCGCCGACCTGCGCCGGTCGAGACAGGCGTTGGAGGCCCAGGCTCAGCAACTCGCCGAACTGGCGGAAAGGCATGCGGAGAAACAGGCTGAGGCGGAATCGGCCAACCGCGCCAAGTCGGAGTTTCTAGCCAACATGAGCCACGAGCTGCGGACGCCGCTCAACGCCATTATCGGCTTTTCGGAGCTCATGACCGAAGAAACCTTCGGCCCGCTCGGCTCGGCCAAGTACATCGACTACGCGGCGGACATCAGCAGCAGCGGCCGATACCTCCTGGCCGTGATCTCCGACGTTCTCGAAATGGCGCGCCTCGAATCCGGCCGCATACGTTTGGAGCAGAGCCTCGTGGATGTCGGAGAAGCCATCCGGTCGGCCGTCGAGAAAGCCCGGGCCGGGGCGCAAGAGAAAGGGATTTCGCTCGTTGCGGACGTTTCGCCCGGCAGCATCATCCATGCCGACCAGCGCGCCATCGAAAAAATCATCGCCACCCTGGTGGGCAACGCCATCAAGTTTACCCAGGAGGGAGGCCACATCGCGGTGCGGACACGCACCGCCAACGATGCGCTGAACATCTTCGTCGAAGACTCCGGCATCGGGATCGGCCCGGCGGCCTTGGCCGCCATAGGCCGGCCGTTCGAGCAGGCCGGCGTGACGATGAGCAACGGCATGAAGGGATCGGGGCTCGGGTTGGCCATCGCTCGCTCGCTTCTCGAGATGCACGGCGGCTCAATGCGCATTCGTTCCACCGTGGGCGTAGGCACCGTCGTGCTGGCCCGTATCCCGGCGGCGAGACATTGGGCTGGTCGGACTCGCCGGACGGGCGTCGCTCGCTCGGCTACGACTTCGGTGATCGCGCAATCCAGCCCGCCGGCGAGCGAGATTTGCATTTCGACCGCCGGCATCGGAGCAGATCTCGTGTCGGTCCTCGGCGCCGACCAAACGCCGGTGGTGTATGCCTGATCCTCGGTTTTGGATGCCTGGAGGCGAAGAAACCGCGGCAGGGTCTGCGACAGCCCGAGAGTTCAAGGTCGATCGTTCGAAAAAATGCTTGAAAAAGCCGCGCGGACGGCCCCGCGCTTCTCGGCGAGTTCCCGTTCGAGAGTTGCAAAATCGGGGAGATCGCTGGCCGCCACCAGCCGTCGCACCAGCCCCGCACCGGCGCGGGCCGGATCGAAGCGTCCCTCGGTGGTCAACCGGGTGATCTGCGTCACATTGGTGTAGAGGCTGTAGGCCGCTGTCAGGACCTCGGCGGTTTCGGTCCGCAACAGGGAGAGCCGGGCAGCTTGCCGCAGCGTCGCGGGCGTCGACCCGGCCAGCAGGTCCGGCTGTTCCGCGGCGTGGCGCAGCACGAGATATTGCGCCACGAAATCGATGTCGAGCAGACCGCCGGAGACGAGCTTCAAGTCCCAGGGCTCCGACTCGCCCTTCTCGCGCGCCACCAATGCCCTGAGATCGGCGATCGGCTGCCGGAGGTCGCTGGACCTTGGCGCGACCAGGGTGCGCCGGATCGCCTGCTCGACCCGGACGACCAGCTCCATGTCGCCGGCGATGACACGCGCGCGCGTCAAAGCCATGTGCTCCCAAACATCCGCACCCTTCACCTGGTAGTCGACGAAGCTCCCGAACTGTGTTGCCAGCGGTCCCTGGTTTCCCGAGGGCCGGAGCCGCATGTCGACGTCGTAGAGCCGGCCGCGTCGCGTCGCCACGGTGAGCGCCGCAATCAACCTTTGCGTCAGGCGCGTATAATAGCGGACGGCATCGAGCTTGCGCGCGCCGTCGCTGTCCGGATGTTCGGGATCGAAATCATAGATCACAAGAAGGTCGAGGTCGGATGCGGCCGTCATCTCGCGCGAACCAAGCTTACCCATGGCTACCACGACGCAGCAGGCGCCGGGGATGCGGCCGTGCTCACGCGCAAACGTCGTGGCGCATTGCGCCAGCGCGGCGCGCACGATGGCGGCTGCAAGATCGGAATAGTTCTCGCCGGCCCTCAGGGGGTCATCGGTGCCGGCCAGCAATCGAACGCCGATGAGGAACATCTCCTCCTGGGCGAGTTCGCGGACACGATCCAGGAACTCCTCGGTGGGGAGAGCCGGGTCGAGCGCTGCGACCTGCGCCTCGATCTCCCGCCCACTGCCCCGCAGCGTGGCGGGATCGATGGCGACGTCGAGCAGATGTGGGCGCCCCGCCACGACACCGGCCAAGCGCGGTGCCAGGCCGAGAATGTCGGCGAACAGTTCCCGAAGTGCCGCGTTGGATTTGAGGATGGCGAACAGCTCGACGGCGGCAGGCATTCGTGCCAGCGCCGCATCGAAGCCCGCAAGCGCGGCGTCGGGATCGCCGGACCCGGAAAAAGCCAGGATCAGCGCAGGCACGAGTTCGGTCAGCACTTCGCGAGCCCGCGCGCTCTGGACGGCCGCACGCCGACCAAAATGCCATCCGCGAACCGTCTCTACCGCTTCCAAAGGCCGGGTAAAGCCGAGCTGGCTTAAAGTTTCGACAGTCTCCGCGTCGACGCTCGCGCCCGTGAAGACGAGGCTGCCGGCTTCGACGTCGAGCCCGGGCGCGTGTTCGAACAAGCGCGCGTAGTGGCGCTCGACGGCCCGCATGTGATGCACGATGGCATGGGCGAAATCGTCATAGGTCTCGTAGCCGGCCCAACGAGCGAAGCGTGCCAGGGTTTCTGTGTCGCTCGGCAGTCGCTGCGTTTGCTCGTCAGCGATCATCTGAAGCCGGTGTTCCGTGCGCCGCAAGAATCGGTAGGCTTCGGAAAGCTCCGACACGGCGTCGGACGCAACCCACCCATCCGCATGAAGTTCGGCCAGCATATCGAGCGTCCCCGATCCGCGCAGGCGTGTTCGCCGCCCCCCGAAGATCAGCTGCTGGGTTTGTACGAAGAACTCGATCTCGCGAATGCCACCGCGTCCGAGCTTGACGTCATGGCCGGGCACCACGACTTCGGCATGGCCTCGCACGGCGTGGATCTGGCGCTTCATCGCGTGAATGTCGGCGATCGAGGCGTAGTCGAAATATTTGCGCCAGATGAAAGGGACGAGTTCATCCAAAAACCCGGACCCCAGGGCTTTGTCGCCGGCCACCGGCCGAGCCTTGATGTAGGCTGCGCGTTCCCAGTTCTGGCCGAGCGATTCGTAGTAGGTGAGCGCGGCCGGAACCGAAATCGCCACGGCGGTCGATGCCGGATCAGGCCGCAAGCGAAGATCCACCCGAAGGACGTAACCCTCCGCCGTGCGCTCGCCGAGCAGACGCACCAGCTGCTGCGTCAGGCGAACGTAGAATGGAGACGGCGCGACTTGCGGGGCCAGTGCGGAGACCCTCGGGTCGAACAGCACCACGAGATCGATGTCGCTCGAGTAGTTCAGCTCGCGCCCACCACCCTTCCCGAGCGCCAGGACGGTGATGCCGCTGTTCCGTTCCACCTGGTCCGGGTCCGCCAGGAGCTTGCCGGTGCGTGCGGCTTCGCGAAGCAGGAAGGCGAGGGCTGCGGCGACGGCGGCGTCGGAGAAGCGGGTCAGCGCGCCGACGACCTCCTCGAGTCCCCAGATGCCGCCGAGATCGGCCAGGGCGACGAGCAATGCCACCTTGGCCTTGGCGCGCCGCAGCCGGACCATGACGTCCGGAACGTCGGTCGAGTTCGTGCAATCCCGATCGAGTTCGGTCAGGTAGGCCTCGAGCATCACGTCCGGCGAATGATGCAGCACGGCGTCAAGCCGTTCCGGGTCGGCGACGACGAGACGCCAAAGGTAGGGCGAGTGATCGGCCAAAGCGGACAGACGCGACCGGGCGCTTGGACGTCCGACGGTTTCGGCAAGCCGGGGATGGCCCGACAGGCTCGATAGCCACTCGCCGACCCTCTGCGCGGCCAAGTCAGGGCGGGCCAACCTCGGTGCACCCTCGATCAGATGGGCAAGCGAAACGTCACGCAGACCGGCTTCCGTCATTGCGGGCGTCCGTGCTCCAAAAGCGCAGGGGATCCGACAGAGGACAAGGTGCTTCGCTCCGGCATCTTCACCGGGGGCCGGGCGGCCGGCAATACGAGCGTCACGCGCAAACCGGGCTCGTTGTCCTCCAGCCGGATCCGACCACCGTGCAGCCTGGCGATAGCTGCGGCAAGCGATAATCCAAGGCCAGACCCCGGCCGCGAACGCGCGTCCTCGAGCCGGACGAAACGCTCCTGCACCCGGCTGCGATCCTCGGGCGGAACGCCGGGACCGTGGTCGGCGACCGTCAGTTCCACGCTGTCGCCGACGCGCTTCACCGCCATCGACACGACGCCGTGCTCCGCCGTCGCCTGGCCTGCATGGAGGAGCGGACCGCCGGCGCCGTGTTTGAGCGCGTTGTCGAGAAGATTGGCCAAGGCCTGGCACAGCAATTCCCGACTGGCCTGAACCGTGAGGCCCGACTCGCCCGAGATGTGGAGCGCGACCCGCGCCTCTTCGGCGACCGGTTCGTAGAGTTCGGCGACATCGCGCATCGCCATGGCAGCGTCGCATTCGACCATGCCTTCCGGGTCTGTGCCGGCTTCGGCGCGCGCGATCATCAAGAGCGCGTTGAAGACGTCGATAAGCCCGTCCGCCTCCTCGATGATCTTGTGGAGCGCGTCCCGATAGCCATCGGCCGTTTCGGCCGAACGCAAAGCATGTTCGGCCTCGTTGCGCAGACGGGTGAGCGGAGTTCGCAGATCGTGCGCGATATTGTCGGAGACCTCCCGCAACCCGGCCATCAACTCGCCGATCCGCTCGAGCATCGCGTTAAGGTTCTGGGCCAGGCGGTCGAGCTCGTCGCCCGTGCCGGCCATCGGCAGACGTCCGGACAGGTCGCCGGCCATGATCGTCTTGGCCGTAGCGTTCATCGCATCGACGCGGCGCAAAACGCGCAGCGCGAAAAACAGCCCGCCCAAGAGCCCGATGAGCACTAACCAGATCAGCGAGGTGAACAAAGCGTGGATCATCACGCTCCGCAAATTCTCGCGCTCCTCCAGGTCGCGACCGACCAGGAGTCGAAATCCGCCCGGCAACAGGAATATGCGGGCGAGCGCAAGATGGTTGGGCGATGCGTCGTTCTGGCGCTGGTAGGGCGTTTCGACGAGTCCCGGATGATCGATGACCCCCGAGGGCAGGGTCGCGACGTTGCCGGCCAGCGATTGCCCGGCGAAGTTGGTCACGAGGTAGAGCGACGATCCTGGCTGCCGTGTCCGACGTTCGATGATGTCGACCAGATGCCGGATGCCGCCCGATTCGTATTGTTCCGCAAGGCCGGTGATTTCGGCGTCGACGGTTTGGCCGATCTGGGCATTCAGCAGCGAATTGACGCTCCACGCGACACCGCCCAGCACGAGGCTGGCACCGACCGCGAAGACCACGAGGTAGGCCAGGGAAAGCTTGAAGGCCGTCGTGCGGAAAAGCTTACCGAGGATTGTCACGTATCATGTACCCGGAACCGCGGATCGTGTGCAGCAGCGGCGCGTCGGATCCCTTGTCGATCTTCGAGCGCAGCCGCGAGATATGCACGTCGATCACATTCGTCTGCGGGTCGAAATGATAGTCCCAAACTTGTTCGAGCAGCATGGTCCGGGTGACCACCTGGCCCGCATTCTTCATCAGATATTCGAGCAGTCGGAATTCTCGGGGCTGCAGGACAATGTCCCTGCCTGAACGGGTCAGCTTGTGGGCAAGCCTGTCGAGCTCCAGCGGGCCGACGCGGTACACGGTGGCCTCGCCCGAGTCGAGCGATTTGCGCCGGGCGAGGATCTCGACCCGCGCCAGCAGTTCGGAAAATGCGTAGGGTTTGGCCAGGTAATCGTCGCCGCCGGCGCGCAGGCCCTTGACGCGATCGTCCACCTGACCGAGCGCCGACAGGATCAGCACCGGGGTCCCGACCTTCTGCTGCCGCAGGCCTCCGATCAACGAGAGGCCATCGAGCTTGGGCAGCATACGATCGACGATGAGCACCTGATAGGCCCCTTCCTGGGCCATGGCGTAACCTTGCAGCCCGTCGCTTGCGACATCGACTGCATGGCCCGCTTCTCCGAAGGCCTTGGCCAGATAGTTCGCAGCTTCGGCGTCGTCCTCGATGACCAGGATGCGCATGCCGGAAGGACCTATGAAGAGAAACGACAGGCCGGGAGTCGTCCCGGCCTGTCGCTCTTACCCGAGCTGCCCGCGCGAACGGGGGCGAGTGTCACGCGGCCAGCAGGCAAGCTCGATCGCTTACCCCGCGTTCGGCGTCGCCAGGGCGACGTAGCGGATCGAATCGCCGGATTTCACCCGCAGAAGCACGGCCTTGTGACCGTCCTTCTTGGCCTCGTCCAAGGCTGCCGTGATGTCGGACGGATGCGACACGCTCTTGCCGGCCGCTTCCAGGATCACGTCTCCGGAGCGCAAGCCCTTCTGGGCCGCGATGCCCTCAGGATCGACATCCGCCACCACGACGCCCTCCTTGCCGGCACCGGCAACGGCTGAAGCCGGGGCGAGCGACAGGCCGAGGGAAGACAGTTGCGCCCGGTCGGTCTGGGTCGGGGTTTCGGCCTTCGCCTCCTTGTCCGCCGGCAAGCTGCCGAGCATCAGGGAGAAGGTTATCTGCTTGCCGTCGCGCCACACCGTGAGGTCGATCTTCTTGTCCGGCCCCATGGCGGCGATCTTGCGCGCCAGTTCGCGCGGGCTGTCGATCATATCGCTGTTGACAGCGGTGATCACGTCACCGGACTTGATACCAGCATCGGCTGCGGGCGATCCCCGTTGCGGTTCTGCGACCAACGCGCCCTTGGTGTCCCTCAGGCCGAGCGTGTCGGCGAGATCGGATGTCACGGGCTGTATCTGGACGCCAATCCAGCCGCGCGCGACGGAACCCTTGTCCTTGAGGTTGCTGATCACATCCTTGGCGACTTCGGTCGGGATGGCGAACCCGATGCCGACACTGCCGCCCGAGGGCGAGAAGATAGCCGTATTGACGCCGACCACTTGGCCTTCGGTATTGAAGGTCGGGCCGCCGGAATTGCCGCGGTTGACGGGAGCATCGATCTGCAGGAAGTCGTCATACGGCCCCGCGCCGATGTCGCGGCCGCGCGCCGAAACGATACCCGCCGTGACGGTGCCGCCAAGACCGAACGGATTGCCGACCGCCATGACCCAATCGCCGACCCGCGGCGCTTTCTCGCCCCACTGGACGTAGGGATAGTTGGACCCGGCTTTCAGCTTGAGCAGCGCAAGATCGGTCTTCTTGTCGGTGCCGACCACCGTGGCCGGGACGACTTTGCCGTCGTCCAGCGTGACCTGAACGTCCGTCGCGTTCTCGACGACGTGATTGTTCGTCACGACATAGCCGTCGGCCGAAACGATGAATCCCGAGCCCTGAGCCTGCCCGGTGCGGGGGTGCATGCGAGGCATGCCACCGTTTTCGCCGAACTGCTTGAAGAAGCGCTCGAGCGGATCGCCCTTCGGAACCGCGGGCATGCTCGGAGCATCCTCATCGGCAGAAGTGTCGACGATCTTCACCTTCACCGCAACGACTGCCGGACGCACACGGTCGACCACATCGGCGAAGGAACCCGGCGCAATCTGAGCCGGCGCGGGTTGAGCCGCGATCTGGGCCGCATGGGCCGGATATCCGGACATGAGGGCCGGCGCCGCAACCGTTCCGCCGAGCGCGGCAACGGCTACGGCTCCGAGGAGCGCGGCGCGCATAGTCGAACGCTGGTTCATAAAGGTTCTCCTCGAACTGGTCAGGCCCGCAATGTCGCGCGCCTTGTGAGGACGAAGATGGGGTCGAGCACCTTACGCCGCCATTTCGGGCGCATGAAACTTTCGTAAGGTGAGCGTGATCCGAACGGGTCACTGCCCCGGCTCCTCCATCAGCGCGTCGACCCTCGCCTGCTCCTCGGGGGTGAGCGGTCGCGCGCCGGGGTCGGTTCCGGATCGCGCTCGCAGCAGGAGACATGCCGCGCCGATGATCAGCACGGCGAAGGGGGCTCCCCACAATAAGAGCGTTTCGGCCTTGAACGGTGGCTTCAGCAGCACGAAGTCGCCGTAGCGGGCGACAAGGTAATCGCGCACGGCAGCATCGCTGTCGCCGGCCTGCAGCCGCTCTCTCACGATCAAGCGGAGGTCGCGGGCGAGCGGCGCCTGCGAGTCGTCGATCGACTGGTTCTGGCAAACGAGGCAGCGCAGGCCGGCCGAAATGGCCCTTGCCCGCTGCTCCAGTGCCGAGTTTTTGAGGATCTCGTCCGGTTCGACGGCATGTGCGGCGGGCGCGAAAACAACGGTGAGCAGCAGCAGTGCGGCCCGGAGACTCATTCAGCCGCGGCCTGTATCACGGAAGTGCCGATGGGCGCCAGGCGGGACCGCAGCGCCACACCGATGCGCAAGCGCCGGTCCGACAGGGACAGCGCGCCGCCGCAGGCCATGACGATGGCGCCGATCCAGATCAGGGCCACAAGGGGCTTCCAGAACATCCTTGCGTCGATGGAACCGTCGTCGTGCGAATCGCCGAGGCTAATATAGACCTGACCCAACCCGAGCGTAACGATGCCAGCCTCTGCGACGGTCATCCGACGGGTCGTGAAGAATCGCTTTGCCGGTTCGACCGTAGCGACGACCCGTCCCCCGTCCCGCACCTCGGCGCGTGCGACGACTTCGCTATAGTTGGGGCCGCCCCGAGGCGTGACGCCGACGAGATTCACCTGGTAACGGCCGAGGTCGACCGTTTCCCCGGGCTTGACCGAGACGATGCGCTCGACGCCCCAACCCGTCGCGGCGAGCCCGAGGAGGGTCACGCCAAGTCCGGCATGGGCCACGGCCATGCCCCAGGTGGAACGCGGCAAGCCGCGGGCCCGACCCGCCACGGCGCTCAGGGACATGGCCCTGGGCCGCACCCGGATGGCGATGTCCGACAACGCCCCGAGGATGATATAGACTGCAACTCCCATGCCGAGCGGCGCCAGCACGGGACCGCCGCGGGTCACCCCGAGGGACACCATCGCGACCCCCAGGCCCACCGCTGCGGCGAGCGTGACGCGCTGCGCCGCCCCCAGCAGGTCGCCACGCTTCCAGGCCAGCGATTGACCGATCGGCATGGCCAACAGGAGCGGGATCAACAACGGACCGAATGTGAGGTTGAAGAAGGGCGCGCCGACCGAGATCTTCTCGCCCGTCAGAGCTTCGAGAGCCAGCGGGTAAAGGGTGCCGGTTAGCACGGTCGCGCAGGCCGCCGACAGAAACAGGTTGTTGAAGACGAGCGCGCCTTCCCGCGAAACCGGTGCGAACAATCCGCCGGGCTTCAGTGTCGGCGCACGCCAAGCGTAGAGGGCAAGCGATCCGCCGATGAAAAAGGTTAGAATGATCAAGATGAACACGCCGCGCGTCGGGTCCTGGGCGAAGGAATGGACGGAGGTCAATACGCCGGAGCGGACCAGGAAGGTGCCGAGCAGCGACAGCGAGAAGGTGACGATCGCGAGGAAGATCGTCCAGATCTTCAAGGCTTCGCGCTTCTCCATGGCGGCCGTGCAGTGGAGCAGCGCGGTGCCGGCCAGCCAGGGCATCAGCGAGGCATTTTCCACCGGATCCCAGAACCAGAAGCCGCCCCAGCCCAAAGTGTAGTAGGCCCAGTAGGACCCCATGGCGATCCCGAGCGTCAGACACAGCCAGGACATCAGCGCCCAAGGGCGCACGAAGTGTGCCCATCCCGCGTCCACGCGGCCGATGATCAGGGCCGCCGCCGCGAAGGAAAACACGATCGAGAACCCGACGTAGCCGAGGTAGAGCAGAGGCGGATGGATCGCCAAGCCCAAGTCCTGGAGCAGCGGGTTGAGGTCATGACCTTCCATGGGTGCCGGAGTCATGCGGGCGAAAGGATCGGAGGTCAGCAGGATGAACAGCAAAAAGGCCGAAGCGATCCAGCCTTGCACCGCAAGGGTCGAAGCATGCAGCGTCTCCGGAATATTGCGGGCCAGACTCGCGACCAGCGCCCCGAAGAGGGCGAGGATCAACACCCAGAGCAGCATCGAGCCTTCATGATTGCCCCAGACGCCCGAGATCTTGTAGATCAGCGGCTTGGCCGAATGGGAGTTCTCGACCACATTGCGGACCGAGAAGTCGGATTCCACATGGGCGTATGTCAGGGCCATGAAGCTGTAGGCCACGAGCCAGAACTGGCCCAAGGCAGCCGGGACGGCCGTGCTCATCAGGGCGTCGTTTCTCCGCAATGATCCCAACAGCGGCAGGACCGCCTGCACGAGGGCGAGAGCCAGGGCCAGAACAAGCGCGTAGTGACCGGTTTCGACGATCATGCAGCCAGCCTCACCGCTTGGCCGTCTGGTCGGGCTCAGAGGGCTTGCCTCCTCTGGGCGGCTGGCCGCCTCGCCACACACCGCTCTTCTTCAATGCGTCGGCGACGTCCCGAGGCATATAGGTCTCGTCGTGTTTGGCGAGCACGGAATCGGCACGGAACGAGCCGGGCCCTTGCACGGTACCTTCGGCCACCACACCTTGCCCTTCCCTGAACAAGTCGGGGAGCAGCCCGGTGTAGGTGACTTTCACGGTCTTTGCCATATCGGTCACCACGAAGCTGATCGTGTTGGCGCCGATATGGACTATCGAGCCCTGCTCGACCAGGCCGCCGACCCGCAGCCGCGTTCCGGGCGCCGGCGCCTTTTCGGCGAGTTCGGCCGGGCCGTAAAAGAAGACGACGCTATCGCGCAGCGCGAAAAGAACGAGGCCCGCGGCGATCCCGGCCAGGCCAAGGGCGCTAGCAATCAACACGAGACGCCTGCTTCTGCGGCGCATCCGGGGCTTACCCTTCCAGTCCGAGTTCGCGCGCGAGCCCATCGAGGCGAGATGTGGCCGCTTCGTCGCCGAGAAGGGAGCGCCGGGCATCGGCCAAGGCCTGTTTGGCTCTCTCTGTCTCTCCCAACACCTTATAGGCTCGGATGAGCTGCAGCCAGCCTTCCGGATCATGGCCGTTCTGAGCCAGACGCGCCGCAAGTCCGTCCACCATGCCGCGAATGGCAGCGTTCCGCTGTTCGGGTGGCAAAGCCGCTATGCCGGCCGCCGCAGGCCCTGACGGGCGCTCGTCTGCCGCCGCGGGGGCGTGCCCGTCGAGCGCGGCGAGCCGGCGCCGGACGACCTCGAGCCATGGCGCATCGGCAGGCGCATTCGCGGCGAGCTTTTCCCAAATGGCGCGAGCCCGCACCTTGTCACCGTCCTGCTCGGCCGCGACGCCGAGATAGAACCGAGCTTCAGCCAGATCCGGATTGCTCTTCAAGGCAGCATCGAAGGCGCTTCTTGCCTGCCCCGTTACGACCCCGTCAGCCGCCATGACGAGGGCTTGTCCATAAGCCGCTTGGCGTTGCGGCGTGTCGCCCAAGATCCGCAGCACCTGTGCATAGGCGTTGGCGGCTTCGCCGAAGCGTCCGACCTGCAAATAGATCGGCGCAATGAGCTCGAAGCCGCGCCCGTCATCCGGATGGCTGGCGAGATGAGCTTCGACGCGCTGAACGGCGGACGCAATGTCTTGATTGGTGGACAGGCGCACGGCCAGCGGCTGGTCACCGTAACCGGGGCTGCCGATCTTCAAATAGAGTCCGACGGCTACTACCGGGATCAGGCAGAGCGTCGCGATCGCCGCGGCCAGTCGTACATCGGCACGCGGCGGTGCCGCCCCGGCTCCCTCGGCACGCTCGACGGCCCCGAGCAGCCGACGACCGAGCTCGGCCCGAGTACCGGCGGCATCGGAGGCGGGAAGCATCCCGCGCGCAATGTCGTCATCGACCTCCGCGATCTGCTCTCGATAAAAGACGACATCCGGACTACCGCTGCGGCACCGAGCCGACCGTCGCATGAGGGGCCACACGACGCAGAGGACCGCGGCAGCCGTCATGAAAGCAAAGGCGATCCACACTATGCCGTACTTTCTAGCTTCCCGCAAAGCGGGGAGAAGCGATGGTTCATAGGCCGGCGCGGGATCAACCGACGATGCGCCACGTCCCATCGGCGTCGCGGCAACCCGTGCCGTGGCCTACCTGCGGGCGGCCGCCGAAATACACCGTGTGCGTGAAGGTGCGGCACTCGCTACCTGCGGCGTTCGCATTCGCGTCGGCGCTCGCGTCCGAACCCGGCGTTCCGGATGCGGGTGCACCCGGCACGACGTAGCCGTACACACCCTTGGCGCCGCGCCACGTCCGCCTTTCGCCCATGGAAATCGCCTGGCTTTCCGCCTTGAACGCCGCTTCCCGGTCGGCATCGCCGAGTTTGGAACCGACCGGCCCGTCGAGAAAACTCCCCATGGCCACATGCTCGGGCGGCGCCGGAGCCGGCACGGCCCTGGGGCTCGGAGTCGTGCCGATCGATCCCAGTTGTGTGCTTCCTCCGTCGCCCGATCCGACCATCGAACAGCCCGCCGAGCCTCCGGCCAGAACCGCTGCGACGCTCCTTGCAAACCACGCCCT
>JBBPYT010000390.1:0-19500 GCA_038199665.1 Hyphomicrobiales bacterium | reverse complement strand
ATTCCCGCGGGAACTCTCGGGCGGCATGCAGCAGCGGGCCTCGATCGTCAGGAGCCTCGCGGTCAATCCCTCGGTCCTGCTGATGGACGAGCCGTTCGGCGCGCTCGATGCCTTCACCCGCGACGACATGAACCTGCTGATCCAGGAAATCTGGATGGAAACCCGCAAGACCATCGCCTTCATCACGCATTCGATCGCCGAAGCCGTATTCCTGGCCGACCGCATCGTGCTTTTATCGGCGCGGCCGGGCCGGATCGCTGAAATCTACGACGTCGACCTGCCGCGGCCGCGCGTGACCGAAATGCAGACCCGGCCGGAGTTCATCGAGCGGGTCGTCGAGATCAAGCAGAAGATCGATCACGCCCGCGCGGCGGCTTGAGCATACGGGCAGGCAGGAGACACGCGTGCAGCAGGAATTGGGCGACAACATCCCGACCTTCGGCAAGACCGCTGAGGGCAGCGAGGACGTGGGCCTGTCGAACTGGTCGGCGCTGACGTCCGGCGGCGGCGCCAAGAGCACGCTCGAGATCGTCGCCATCGTGCTGGTGGCCGTGCTGATCATCGGCGGCGCCGAGCTGCTTTTGCGGCTGTTCCATGTGCCGCAATATATCCTGCCCTTGCCGAGCCAGATCGGCGTGGCCTTGTTCACCGAATTCCATTTCATCTATCCGCATCTGATCACGACGCTTTACGAGCTTCTGGTCGGCTTCGCGATCGGGGCCGTTGTCGGCTTCGTGCTGGCCGCCGTCATCACCCAGTTTCCCTTCGTCGAAAAGGTGATCACGCCCTACATCCTGTTGCTGGTGACGACGCCCATGCTGGCGCTCGTTCCCTTGCTGATCCTGCGTTTCGGCTTCGGCTCGGAGCCGCGCATCATCGCCGTGGCGCTGGCTAGCGGTCCCATGGTGATGATCAACTCGGCCACCGGCTTCCGTCGTACCGACCTCGCCAAGATCGCCCTGGCGCGCTCCTTCGGGGCGAGCACGCTGCAGATCTTCACGAAGATCCGGGTCCCCATGGCGATGCCGATGATCATCGTCGGCCTCATGGTGGGGTCGATCTTCGGCCTGCTGACGGCGGTCGGCGCCGAGATGGTCGGTGGGGCCGAAGGCCTCGGCAATCGCCTGACCTATTATTCATCGATGATTCGGATGCCGCAGTTCTTTGCCGTCATCCTGCTTCTCGCGCTGATCGGCATCTCGATCTACGTGCTGTTCTTCTGGCTCGGCAAGAAATGGGCGAGCTGGGAAAGCTAGTCCTACCAAGACAAGACGAAGTGAGGGAGATGTTAGATGTCACGGTTCAGCTCTGTTCTTCCATCGATAACGCGCCGCAATCTGCTGACCGCAACCGCGGCCGGCGTGTCGCTGGCGACCATCGGCGGTCCGCGATTCGCGTCCGCCGCGGCCCCGACGGTCCGCTGGGTATCGCCGCGCGGTACGGTCGAAGTGCTCGACGATTATCCCTACTGGGTGGCCAAGAAGTTCGGCTATTTCGGCGATATCGACACGACCCTCGAGCCGGGACCGCTGGAGGCGACCGCAACCGTCAAGCTCGTCGACCAGGGCCAGGCCGATATGGGCTATCCTTCCCCTGGAGTCTTCTCGCTGGCGCTGGGGCAGGGCATTCCGCTGGTGTCCGTGTTCGAGATGGGTGGCGCCGACGTGTTCGATTTCGCCTTCCGCAAAGGCGAGAAACCGCAGGCTCTCAAAGCTCTGGAAGGCAAGACCGTGGTGCTCGGCAGCGCCGGGTGGCAGGCCATCACCAATCCGCTGCTCACGTCCGCTGGCGTCGACACCACCAAGATCAACTACGTCGAGGCCGGCAACGGCTGGGCACAGGCGCTGTCGCAGGGCAAGGGCGACGCAGCGCTGTCCTGGGAAGGGCTCAGGGCGCAATGGCGCGGGCAGGGGCTCGATTTCGACTACGTGCTCGGCAAGACCTTTTCGAAGTTCCCGGCCAACAGCTTCGTCGTCCGCAAGGCCGATTTCGGCGACGCGGAAAAGCGCAAGCTCTACGAGCGCTACCTGCGCGGCTGGGCCATGGGCCTGGAGTTCGGGCGGGAAAACCCGCGTGCCGCGACCCACATCGTCATGCAGCAATTCCCCGGACTGGCCTCACAGATGACGCCCTCAATCGCTACGGAATCGCAGATGGAACTCGCCAGCGCCTTCGGCGGACGCTGGGACGAGCGGAAGAAATGGGGCTTCCACATACTGTCGAGCTGGCAATCCTTCTTCGATACCAGCAAGCAGATCGGCCAGCTGCAGACCGACCTCAAGGCCGAGGACGTGATCAAGAACGACCTGATCGACGGTGCCAATGATTTCGACCATGCCAAGGTCAAGACCGATGCGGCCGATTATTCGCTTCCACCGGATTACGGGGCAGTCGACGTCGCGGCACTCGCGAAATCACTCTGAACTTTCGCTCCAGCCTGGGAGGCGGCTCAGCCGCCCCCGCAGGACACCGTAGAATGCTGATCATCGACCATGTCGGCATAACCACGCGTGAGCCGCAGCCGGACGAGGACTGGATAGAGCAGAGCCGGTGCTGGGTGACGAATCCCCGCCTCCACCCCGAGGCGATCGAGTTCCTTCGCTATCGGGCGGACAGCACCGTTCCGGACATCGTGAAGAACAACCCGCATTTCGCTTATCGGGTGGAGAAGCTCGAGCCGCATATCGCGGGCCAGCAGATCGTCATTCCGCCTTTCGTGGTCGGCGGCTTCGTCGAGGCCGTGTTCATCCTGAAGCACGGCGTCGTGTTCGAATATATGCGATACCTGAACGACAGCTGGTTCGGCAAAACGGCGCCGATCGGCTGCATTGCCGGAGCGTGATGCAGAGGGAGGAACTCAATGGCAAGGAAACGCGTGCTGGCCGTCGGCCTCGGTAATATGGGCCTCTCGCATGCCAAGGCGTACGCGCGGATCGAGGAGTTCGAGGTCGTCGGCCTTTGCGCACGCCACATCGCCGAACGCACGCTGCCCCGGAAGCTCGCCGGCGCCAGGCGCTTCGCCGATTATGACGAGGCTCTGCAGACGCTCAAGCCGGACGTTGTGTCGATCAATACGCTGCCCGATACGCATGCGGAATTCGCCATCAAGGCGCTGGACGCAGGCGCTCATGTGTTCGTCGAAAAACCCATCGCCGATAGCGTTGGCAATGCCGAGCGCGTCGTGGAAACCGCTCGGCGCACCGGCAGCAAGCTCGTCGTGGGTTATATCCTGCGGCACCACCCCTCATGGATCCGTTTCATCGAGATTGCGCGCGAACTCGGAGCGCCCCTCGTGTTCAGGCTCAACCTCAACCAGCAGTCTTCAGGACCCAATTGGGACTGGCACAAGCGCCTGATGCAATCGTTTTCGCCGATCGTCGACTGCGGCGTCCACTATGTCGACGTCATGTGCCAGGTGACGCGCTCCAGGCCGACCCGAGTGCAGGCGATCGGCGTGCGGCTAACCGAAGAGATCCCGGCCGGGCAATATAATTACGGGCAGTTGCAGGTCACTTTCGCGGATGGTTCGGTCGGATGGTACGAGGCCGGCTGGGGTCCGATGATGAGCGAGACCGCGTTCTTCGTGAAAGACATCATCGGCCCGAAAGGCAGCGTCTCCATCGTCATGGCGGAGCAAAGCGGCGAGGTCCGATCCGACGACATCAACGCCCATACCAAGACGAACCAGATCCTGTTGCACCACGCGGCGCTCCGGCCCGACGGGACCTTCGCCCGGAAGGACGAGCGGTTCAGCACGAGCGACGAACCGGATCACGATGCGCTCTGCGAGCGCGAGCAGCGCTTCCTGCTCAAGGCCATCGACGAGGATCTCGACCTTTCGGATCACATGGACGACGCCGTCCAAAGCCTGAGGATCGTCATGGCCGCCGACGAATCGGTCCGCAGCGGGCAGGTCGTCCAGCTCTAGGGGCGGTCGTTCCCATGCCCGGCTGTCCGCGGCGCTGGGGCGGAAAGTAGGTTCAGATCTGCTTGCGACCAAGTAATCGCAGTGCCACGCGTCTACCCAGGCGCAAGCCTGGGTAGACGAGACGCGCAATGGTCGGCGACGAGAGCGGTCCAGGTCTTCCGGACAGTCTGGACAAGAGCGAGATGGCCTCGGCGCCGTGATGAACGGCGCCATCGAGATCGACCACCATGCCTTCGTTCAGATCGAGATTATAACTCGCCGCTGTCTCTTGCTCTCGCCGCGCATCGATGAGGTGAACGTCGAAGCCTTCCCTTAGGCGGACGAGCTGCGCATATCGACTGCAAAATGGGCATTGCCCATCATAGACGATACGCAACTGTCGCATGGCCCTGCAATCTGTCGAGGAAACGATGGAGGGAGTCGGGATCTGGGAGAGTTAGATAGAGAGCCATCATAGTGATGGAATAAGTTTCCACCGGCAGAAGAACATAAAAGGACGCGTGGAGCGTGAGGCCGATGGGAATGACGAAGCGATGCCAGCGTCTGACGAATATCCCCAAAGCGAGGCCGTACTCGACGGCGACGACGACAATTGAGATGGCGGCCAGAATGAACGGGAAATCGAGGAGGATTTCGAGCGGCCGCCCGCTGTAGGTCCACGTCAGGATCTGCTCGAGACGCTGTCCCGAGAGAAATGCCCAATCGGACTTGTCGACGGCGGTCCAGAAGTAGAGAGCGCCGAGCTGGAGCACGATCAGGCGTTGCCCCCAAAGTCGACCGCGTTCCGGCGGCGGAGACTCGCCCTTGCGCTCCGCGTTGCGGAGCGCTCGGTACCGATCGACCGAATAGGAGCGATCACAGGGCGTGCAGGCGAGAAGCGTCGTGGCGCTCATCAAGAGATAGACATGATGGTGGTTCCACTGCGTTACGCTGTTTCCATAGCTCCCCGTGAAGTAAATCTCGAAGAGCGATCCGGCCACGCAGGCCGTCGCAATGCGGGTCATATAGCCTGCCAGCATCATGATCGTGACTGTAAAGAACAGCAGGCATAGAATCAGCCCGGATGCTTCAAGCGTATTAAAGAATGTCAATTCGGCCGCAAAGCGGGCCAGAATGATCAAAGCGAGCGCGATGCGCAGCAATCCGATCGGGCGGGTGGACTGTTCCGGCTCGGCTGTGCGGCGCTCGATAAAGCGCGCGATTTGAGCCCTCATGTTCGATCCCCGGCGGCCCCGCCAGGGTTTGGCGATGCCGTCAGGGGAAGCGCGCAAACATCCTCAACGTCCAGAGGCTGCCAACCCTGACGTGTTCCGACCGCCCCATGAAAGGAAAGATGCGCGGGCCCGGTCGAATGGTCGCAAACCCTCGAGGCAAAATTTCGCAGGTCGTGATCCTCAACGATCAGATGGTCGAATTCGTCCGGGGGCGTGCTGGGGTAACGCTTCAGCCCGAGCACGTCGAGCGGGGTCATGTGCACCACGGCGCCGTCCGTTCGACGCAGCGTGAAGGTGCCTTTGAGGACGCCGACCCCGCCTCCAGAAAACATGACCCACTCTCGGAGGAATACCGAATGCCGTCCGAAAACCTGCCCGGCGGCTGGCCCGAACATGATGAAAAGGCTTGCGCATGCGACGAATGCGAGACGCACGTATCGGCCTTGGCCTTTGGGTCTATGGCGGGAAAGCGTCCGTGACGGCTCGATCGCAGCAAACTCTGCGGATTTAACAGCTTGCATGGCGAGACATCTTACGTGGCCGCTGGAGCGTGCGGCGGAAGCCTAAGCAGCATCTGTTAAGTGATCACTAATGGTCGACCCTGACCGGGCCAGAGCCGGACGGGGGCGATAAGCGTCCATGGGCTCCACTCGACGCCGCGATCGTCTCCTTCAGCAGCGCCGCGCAGGGCGTTCCGGGCCGTCCGAGTTCGCGCACGATCGTCATGTGGTCTTCGCTGGGGATCACCGAATGGGCGACGCGTGATCTGGCCTCGCGCAGACGATCCGATAATTCCTGCGCCTGTTCCAGGAAGGGGGGCGTTTCCCTTGCCCCGACCACGATCCTGACGTCGGCTTCAGCGCGGGGTCGGGCTGTCGCTGGCGACCAGCGCGCAACCTCGTCGGTCAGATGTACCTCCGGCTGCAGAAAGCTCCGGATGAGCGGCGCCAGATCGTAAATGCCGCTCACCAGCAGGACGGAGCGAACCGGGCTGGGTTCGCGTGCCGGCTCCTGCGGCCCGCAGAAAACGAGATAGCTCGCCAGATGCGCACCCGCCGAATGGCCGCTGGCGCTGATCGCAGTCGGGTCGCCGCCGAATTCGCCCGCATGCCCGCTCAGCCACCGCGCCGCGCGGCGCACCTGATCCACCAGGGTCGCCATCCGTGCTCCTGGCAAGAGGGAATAGTCGACGATGACGGCGATCGCCCCGAGAGCCGTGATGCTGTCGGCCACGAAACTATAGTCGTCCTTGGAGAAGCTCCGCCAATAGCCGCCGTGAACGAACATGTGGATCGGCCGAACCGCGAGGCCTGCGCGGACATCGTGCGGAAAAAACAAATCGAGCTTCTCGTCTGCGTGCTCGCCATAGGAGACGTTGAGTCGGCTCCGTAGGCCACGTCGCGCTGCCTGGCTCGCCGCTCCGTAATCAGCGACGCTGGCTTCCCAATGCGGCACGTGCGCACGGATCATGAAGGGATCGGGCAGGTCGTTCACGGCACCTCCATCAGGGCAGGAGCACGATCCATCGGGATTCGAGCGCTGGCGTTGATGCCGCTTCGCCCCTCTGTCGACGGCCAACCGTCAAGGGTGCGGCTGCGGAATGGGCGGTTCGCATCCGGGCCAGCCTTCGCCGCGACAGAGCGAATAACTGTCCCGCCAGGGTCTCAGCCGCTCGAAGGCTGCGCTGGCCGCCAGCACGTCGGCATCGGCGTAGCGGCGGCCGACGATCTGCATCCCGACCGGGAGATTGTCCTCGGTCAGTCCCGCCGGGATCGAGGCGGCCGGATGCCCGACGTAGTTGACGAGGTAGGTCATGCACCAGCCGATCAGTGGATCGATCGCTTGGCCCTCGATTTCGCTGGGGCCCACCGTGTTTCCATCGTCGCGATTGTCGACCGGCAGGCAGGCTAGCGTGGGTGAAACCAGCAGATCGTGTGTTTCGAAAACCTTGCGAAAAGCATCGTAGATATCCGTGCGCATCGCCTGGTCGCGGTTGAGCCGATCCACGGTCATGCTTCGCCCAATCTCAAGCCAGTGGTGCAGTTCGCTCGGCAGGTCCTTGGGGTGATCCTTGATGATGTCGATCCCTTCGGCCTTGAAGAGTTCGAGCGCCTGCAGGTTCGCCGGGACGATCATTCGGCACCACACGTCGCTCAACTCCTGCTGAGTGTGCGGAATGTCGAGCCTGGCCTCTACGACGTGCGCCCCCGCCTCCTCGAAAGCGTGCAACGCTCGGTCAACGACCGCCACGACGCGAGGATCGACGGGAAAGATGCCGTAGTCGCGCGTGTAGGCGATCCGCATGCCCTTGATGGAACGGTCCACAGCCGGGCGGAAGTCGACGTGTTCGTCGAGCGCGAAGGGGTCGCGCGCGTCGTATCCGGCCAACGCCGTCAAGGCGAGGGCGGCGTCCTCCACGGTCCGGGTAATCGGGCCTTCGAAAATGAACGGCGATGCATGGGCCACCGCATTGGGGCGGGCGGTGACGGGAACGCGACCAAACGAGGCCTTGTAGCCGTAAACGCCGCACCAGGAGGCGGGAATGCGGATCGAACCTCCGCCATCGGTGCCCTCGGCCAAGGTCAACATACCGGCCGCCACCGCCGCCGCACTGCCGCCCGAAGACCCGCCGGCGTTCTTGGCGAGATTGAACGGATTTCTGGTCGGGCCGAACAGGGCGTTGTCGGTCGTGCCGCGGAAGCCGAAGGTGGGGGCGTTGGTCTTGCCGACCAGGACGGCCCCTGCCTTCTCGATTCGTTCTGCGAACATGCAATAGTGGCTGGCAACGTAGCCCTTGAGAGCGCGAACGCCCCCGAAAGTCGTGATCCAGCCGGGCTTGAAGTCGAAGCAATCCTTGAGGACGACCGGGACGCCGTGCAGAGGTCCCAAAGGATCGCCGCGCATCACCTGCTGCTCGGCCCGTCGGGCATTCCGGCGCGCTCCGTCGTAGTCCTTGAACACGACGGCGTTTATCGTGGGATTGAGGCGCTCGATCCGCTCGATCGTGGCGTCGAGCACCTCGACCGGAGAGAGCGAACGGCCACGAATGCGCGCCGCAATGCCCGCAGCCGTTGCGTCCGACAGATCATCTGATGGTGCCATGCGTGCGACCTCCCTTTTCACTCAGGCGAGACGGATCCCATTTGCGGCTTCCGCACTGCGTCGACAAGACTCCGTACCCGCTTGGCTTCGACGTGAGCAGCGGGAGCCGGCCGGAGCGATCTCACGAGGCGGCGACTCCCGCCATAACGGTCTCCAAGCGCCTGCGACGGTCTTCGGAGGCCGGGCGCGCTGTCGCGAGCGCACCGCAGGCCTCCACCACGTAGGATGCCGAAACCGTCCCCATGGCGGCGCATTCGATCAGTGGGTGATCGGCGACCAGGCCGGCCAGAAAGCCGCCGCAGAAGGCATCGCCGGCACCCGTCGTATCGATGACGCGGGCCGGATAAGCCGGGATTGGAACCACCTCGCCGTTGTCCGCCGCGCAGACCAGCGAGCCCTGCTCGCCGCACTTCATCACGATGTGGCAGCCGTGAGCGGTGGCCTGCTGGCGCATCCACCGGCGCAGGTCCGGAGGAGTCCAGATGCGCTCGACTTCGGCCTCGCTCGGCAGAAAGGCGGTGACATGATGGAGGAAGCGCAGGTCGCGGTAGAGCGTGGCGTCGATGAAGCGGTCGGACAGCAGGTCCAGCGTCACCACGGGGCGGCCCGGCAAGGCATGGAGCCGTTCCGCGTTGCTCAGCGACCCGGCCGGGCTTTGGGGCGCGATGTGAAATCCAAGGGCGCTCTGGAGATCCAGCGGCAAAGGGCCTCGGGCGTGATCCATCTCGGCCGCGCTCGACGAGCTGAGCTTCGGCACCTGCTGCTTGTGGGTATCGCCCTCGTGCAGAAGCCAGAGCTGCAGGCCGTTGCCCTCGACGGTGCCGATGGCGCTCGCATCGATGCCCCGCGCCTCGATGCCACCCCGGACATAGTCGACATAGGGGCGGCCCGTCACCGAATGGATGGCGACCGCATCGTTCCAGATCTGTGCGCCAACGGCGGAATAGAGCGCCCCGCCGCCGAGGACGTCCTTGCGGCAGGTGCCATCGCCAAGAACGATGTCGTCGACGGTAAGCCAGCCCACGGTGACGATGTCGGTCATCTTCCGTCCCCGATCATGCGGCTCCGCAGCCCCCGATAAAGCGGCTGTATCGCCGCGAAATATCCCAGGGCTTTCGCCAGATCGACGATGTCGTTGAGATTGGCGCGCGGCTCGCCCCGGTCGAAATGCCGGTTGAAGCCCGGAAAGCCGAGCAGCAGGATGTTAGGCGTCTTCAGGAGGATGCTGACGTCGTCGCTTCGCGACGTGTAGGCGTTGTTCGACTCCTGCATCTTCACGCCGGCGTTAGCGAGCCCCGCCAAACTGGCCCGGGCGAGTGCGTAAAGATGCGGCGGCGTGACCGCTCCCCGTGCCAGGCTGGCGAATTCCGCGAGGACGGCGCCCTGGCCCAGGCGCGTCGCATTCCGTACTGCGCCCTGCAAGTCGGCATCCGGTCCGCCGCCGGCCTGCTGCATATCGACCACGATGGCGAGATCTGGCGCGGGCAGGAGGCTGATGATGCGGCTGGCGCCGCGGCTCATGACCTGGCTGCCGGTTCCCTGCGGCCCTTCCTCCTCGTCCGGAAAGGCGAGCAGGGCGTTCACCCCGGCAGCGGCCAGCACGGGTGCCGCGACCGCAAGCGCGGCCACGCCGCCCGCATTGTCGACATGAGCGGTGAGTTCGCCCGTTCCCCGGTCCTCGCTGTAGGACGTCACCGGCACGACGCGATCCCCGGGCCGCAACACCACGGCCGGATCATCGGCGCGGAAGAAGGGTCGTCCGGCCTCGGATTCGAGCCGTCCGTCGCCGACGATGCCGTACCGGCCCGCCTCGAGATCGTAGCGCATGGCCTGCGCGAGCCGGGTGCCGTCGCCGATCAGATGGTAGCAGAACGGCACGAGGGGATGGCGCCCCTCGCTCCGGGGCTGCACCAGGTAGCTGATCGTGTCGAGATGCGCGAAATACCACAGCGGTGCCGGTGCGCCAGACCCGCCGGTCACTATCACCGTGCTTCCCGTATTCTCGTAGTCCTCATGCAACCGCAGGCCGGGCATGGCGAGGGCTCCGTCTTCTTGAAGAAGACGCCTGAGCACCGGCGTTCGCAGCGCGCTGGCCGCGGTCGACGGCGCGGGCGTATCCGCCAGAGCGGACAGGTAGCGCCGAACCCGCTCGGGCGTAACATGCGCGTCGACGAACGGCTTCAGCTTCGAAAGACCGGTCAGGATGGCATCGGGGTCGAATGCCACGGGCGAAGGTTCCTCCGTCTTTGGGCAGGTCAGGCGCGCTGCGACCGGCTCATGAGGAACACCGCCATGACGATCAGTGCGCCTTTGAAGAGCTGCTGCACGAAGGGATCGACGCCGGTCAGATTGAGGATATTGGCCAGAATGCCGATGATCAGCGTGCCGAGGAACGTTCCGGCGACCGAGCCTTTGCCGCCGAAAAGCGAGGTTCCACCAACCACCACGGCAGCGATGGCGTCGAGTTCGTAGCCTTGGCCCGCGATCGGCGTGCCGATACTCAGTTGGGAAGAATAGACCAGTCCTGCCACCGCCGCCAGGGTGCCCGATATGACGTAGACGAGCGTCTTGTAGAGCCTGACCGGCACACCCGACAGGCGTGCGGCCTCCTCGTTGGAACCGATCCCGTAAACGCAGCGGCCGAACGGCGTCATCTGCAGCACGAAGCCGCTGACGAACAGCGCCACGATCAGGATCAGCGCGGGGATCGGGACCTTCAGGAAGTATCCGTTGCCGAAGCTGTAATAGTCCTCGTTCAGGATCGGGATCGGCGTGCCGCCGGTGTATATGAACGCCAGGCCACGCGCGAAGGACAGCATGCCGAGCGTCATGATGAAGGCCGGTATGCCCGCGTAGGCAATGCCGATGCCGTTCACGGCTCCTGCCACGGCGCCGGCCAGCAGACCTAACGGAATGGCAAAACCCGGACTGTGGGTTTCGAGGAGCCTGGCGAACAGCACCACCGAAATGCCGACGACGGATCCCACGGACAGGTCGATGCCGGCCGTCAGAATGACGAAGGTCATGCCAAGGGCCAGGATCCCAACGATGGCGACCTGGCGCAATACGTTGAGGAGGTTCGGCACTGTCAGAAAGCGATCCGAAAGGAAGGATGCCACCATAACCAGGATCGCAAGCGCCAGAAGAACTCCGACCCGCTGCCAGAGCGTGACGAGATTTTGCCGAGCGAGCCCGCGGCGCGACGTGGCGCTAGTGGGCGACATGGGGTTCGTCGACAAGGGCTGCAGCTCTCATGATGGCGGTTTCGCTCGCTTCATCGCGCGAAAGGCTCGAGGCCACGCGCCCGCGCCGGAGGACCACGACGCGGTCGGACAGGCGCAGGATCTCTTCCATTTCGGAGGACACGAGCAGGATCGCGACACCGTTGCGGACGAGCCCTTCGATCAGTGTATAGATTTCCTGCTTGGCGCCTATGTCGACGCCGCGCGTGGGCTCGTCCAGGATCAGGATCTTGGGGTTCAGGGTGAGCGCTCGCCCGATCAGCGCCTTTTGCTGATTGCCTCCGCTCAGTCGACGGATCTCACTGCTGGGACCGGCCATCCTGATGTCGAGCCGAGCCGTCATGTCGCGCACGAAACGGATTTCGGCGCCGCGCCGCAGGAGACCCCAGGGCGCGAAGCGGCGCAGGTTGGATATGGTGATGTTCTCGCGCACCGGCCGGTTCGGGAGAAGGCCCTGGGCCTTGCGGTCCTCGCTCACATAGGCGATGCCGAGCCGCGCCGCCGCATTGGGGTTCTTGACTTTGACGGCGCGACCGAAAACCTCGACCGATCCGGCACTCGAGCGCGCGAGTCCGAGGATAGCCCGCGCCACTTCGGTCCGGCCAGCCCCGACGAGACCGGCGAGGCCGACGATCTCGCCTTCGTGCAGCGACAAGGAAATCTGCTCGAACTGGCCGGGAACGGAAAGGCTCTTCAGTTCGAGCGCCGGCCTGCCGGTGGTGCGGGCCTGCGGCGCATGGGTGGGGAAATCCCGTCCGATCATCTTATCCACGAGCCAGTCCTGGTCGATGGCGCGGACCGGGCTCATGCCCGTCCGCCGGCCATCGCGCAGCACGGTCACACGATCGGCGATGCGGAAAATCTCCTCGAGATGATGGGAAATGTAGACGATGCCGAGCCCCTGCTCGCGCAACCGGCCGATCACCTTGAATAAGGTGTCGACGCGGTCGGCGTCGAGCACCGCCGTGGGTTCGTCGAGGATCAGCACCCGCGACTCGAACCGCAACGCCTTGGCGATCTCGACCATCTGCTGCTGCGCGATGCTGAGCGTGCCGACGCGCCGCGCCGGGTCGATCTCGACCGACAGCCGCCGAAGCAGGTCCAGCGTGCGGCTCCGGATCAGGCCGCGGTTCACCGTGCCGAAGGGTGTCTTGGGAAAGTGCCCGAGGAACACGTTTTCCTCGGCCGAAAGGTGGGGCGCCAGCGACAGCTCCTGGTGGATCACCGTGATGCCGCTCGCCTGGGCGTCGCGGGGCGAACGCAGCCTGCGCTCGCTCCCATCGACCAGAATGTGCCCCCCGTCGGGGTGGTGAACCCCGCCAAGGGTCTTGATCAGGGTCGATTTGCCGGCCCCGTTTTCACCGACGATGGCATGGACTTCGCCGGGGAGCACCGAAAACGCGACATCGGAGAGAACGAGGTTGCCTCCGAAAGATTTGCTCAGGCCCGTCACTTCGAGCAGGGCCTTGGGCTCAGGGCTGGGCATGGCTTTCCGAATGGGGAGGAAGCGTCAGTGCCAGCCTAGAGCCGCGATTACTTTTTGCAAGGATCGGGCGTCGGTTCGAAATCGCCCCAGCCGCGGCCGATCCATTCGCTCGCGTTCTCCGGCACCACGGTGGGGGAATCGGGCAAGGCAAGCTTCTGGCCCGGCATGTCGTAGCTTTGCTGGCCGGGGATCTCCTTGCCGGTCAGCTTGTACAGGACCGCCCGAAGACCGATGTCGGCGATGAAGGGGGTGTAGTTGCCGTCCGCGCTGAAGGTCGCGGCCTTGACCGACTTGAAGCCCGCATTGGATCCGTCGAACGTGTAGTGGCGAATGCCGTCCTTGCAACGGTTGGCGCGCGCGATGGCCAGTTGGGCGCCCCAGGACGATTCCTCGGCATGCGAGAAGACGGCGTTGATGTCGGAATGCGCGGTGAGGAAATCCTCCATCAGCGCCACGGCGGGTTCGCGGATCCACTGACCGTCGCCCACGGCGAGCACCTTGATGCCCGGGTATTTGGCGAGAACATTCTTCATGCCCTTGTCGCGATCGACCGCCGGGGAGGAGCCCTTCAGGCCGGTAATGGCGACGATGTTCCCCTTGCCGCCAAGATCCTTGGCCATGCGCTCGGCGACGCCTTCCGCCATGGTGACGTTGCTCTGGCCGATGAACAGCGTCTTGTCGGACGGAACGTCGCGGTCCATGACGACCAGCGGCAGATTGGCGCTCATCACGGCGCGGGCGGCCGGCACGAGGGCGGCGGATTCGACCGGACTCATCAACACGCCGTCGACGCCACGCGCCAGAAGGTCCCGCACGTCGTTGCTCTGCTTGGCAACATCGACATTGCCGTCGAGGACGACCAGCTTGATGTTGGGATGGCGGCAGGTTTCGGCCTGCGCCGCCTCCAGCATGGCAATGCGCCAGGGATGGTTGAAGCCGGTCTGCGAAAAGCCGATCGTGATGTCACGCGTCTTCCCGCCGATCGCAACCGGGCCCTCGTCCATGGGCAGAATGTTCGTAAATGGCAGCTTTTTGTAGAAGGCCAGAAGCTCCGTACAGGTTTTCTGCGAGATCGGCTGCTTGTCTTCGGCTCGCGCCGCGGATAGGGGCAGCGCGACCGGCAGAGCGACCAGGGCCGTAAAGGCGAGACACAAGCGTTTCAGCATGGCGTTCGAACCTGTTCGAAGGGGAAAAATCTGGTGCAGCCCCGCCCCGGCCTGCGGTTTGTTACGATATTTACAAAATGTCGGGAGTCAACGCGGAATATGCTTCGGGGCCTTCCCTTCGGGGCTTGGGGCAGTCTTTCCGGAATGAGAGATGCTGCCAAAATAGGTTATCCGCAATCGGAGAAGACGAATCGCTGTCTTCGAAGTGGCGTCGTGGTCCTCCGTGCTTGCCGCGAAAGATCCGGCATCCGTCGTTCTAACCCCTTTAAGTTGTGGAGAACCGCCGAGCTAACAGGCTCCCCCGGCCTGAGGATGAAATGATCGGGCAAACGAAAAGTGCGATTCGGTTCAAGACACTTTCTAACAGGCCACCGGAAGGATTCCGATTGAGCAATATCATTGCGCGGAAATGGGCTGCCTGTCACAAATCTTGTGCAGCGCTTCACATTCAGGTCGGCAATGCAACTCCTAGAATTTGAAACCGGCCGGTGGCGCCATAGCTTTCGCTGCGGGAGCTTCGCGTGAACAGCAAGAAACAGCAGCGGCTCGCCCATTTGCTCAGCGCGGTACAGGGTCGCGGCATGATGCCCCTCGGCGACGCGGCAGGGCTGTTCGGGGTCTCGCAGATGACCATCCGGCGCGATGTCTCGGAAAGCAATGGACGCCTCGCCGCCCTCGGCGGATATGTGGTCGCCGAAGGCGACAGGCCCGGTACCTACGCGCTCGATGTCGAGCAGGACAGCCATCTCTCTGCCAAGATCGCGAGTTGCGAACGGGCGCTCGGCATGATCGAACCCGAAGACACGATCTTCATCGACTGCGGCACCACGCTCCCACACCTCGCCAGGCGCCTGCCGAGCGATCAGGACCTCACCGTGGTGTGCTATTCCATGAACATTGCCGAGGTGCTGGTCAAGGCCTCCGGCATCCGCTTGATCATGATCGGTGGGCTGTATCATGCGCCGTCAGCCTCGTTTTCCGGGAGGGAGGGCTTGGCAACGCTGAAGAGCCTGCGTCTGAACAAGGCTTTCATTTCGGCCGGCGGCGTGCACCCAAAGTTCGGGATAAGCTGCTCGAACTTCTATGAGGTTCCCGTAAAATGCGCCGCGATCGAGAATGCTGTCGCGTCCTACCTCGTCGTTGACCCGAGCAAGCTCGAAAAAGTCAAGCCGGCCTATTTCGCGCAAGCCTCCGACTTCGTGTCCATCATCTCCGAAGCTGGAGTTTAGGCCGGCGCACGCTGGCTGTTGCCCCTGCCGACTCGATCGTGCCTTCGCTGCAATCGACTGCCGCCTTGACTGTATCGCCGCGCGCAAGGCATGTCGCGACCACATGTTTTTCGTGATCCCCTACCTCCAGATCGACCCGGTCCTGGTCAACATCGGTCCGTTTCCGATCCGGTGGTACGCACTCGCCTATGTGGCTGGGATCATTCTCGGCTGGGCTTACGCGCGGGCGCTGGTCAAATCGGACCGCTTGTGGGGCCGCGTGCCGCGCCCGACGCCGGCCTCGATCGACGATCTCGTCGTCTATATCGCCATCGGCATCGTGGCGGGGGGGCGGCTCGGCTACGTGCTGTTCTACAACACCGTCTATTTTGCCGCGCATCCGCTCGAAGTCTTCACTGTCTGGAACGGCGGAATGGCGTTCCACGGAGGGCTCGTCGGCGCGACGCTCGGCCTCTGGCTCTTCGCGCGTCGCAGCGGATTTCCGCTGTTCTCGGTGGCCGATACGGTCGCCGCGGTGGTGCCGATCGGCTTGTTCCTGGGCCGCATCGCCAATTTCATCAAGCCCGAGCTTTGGGGCCGCGAAACCGACGTGCCTTGGGCCATGGTGTTTCCGGGGGCCGGCCCCGAGCCGCGTCACCCGAGCCAGCTTTACGAGGCCGGCCTCGAAGGTCTGCTGCTGTTCGTGGTCTTGGCCGTGGTGATCCAGCTGGGAGGCTTCAAACGGCCGGGCCTCGTCACCGGCCTGTTCGTCATCGGCTATGGCGCGGGGCGGATCGTCTCGGAGTTCTTTCGTCAGCCCGATCCGCAATTGGGCTTCCTGTTCGGCGGCGCCACCATGGGCATGATCCTGTCATTGCCCCTGATCGTGCTCGGCACCATCGTGCTCGCGATGGCGCTGCGAGGGCGCGCGCCCTTATGAGCGAGGCCCGATCCAGCCTCGCCGACGAAATCCGGACATTGATTGCCCAGGAGGGGCCGATCAGCGTCGAACGATACATGGCGCTGGCGCTCGGCCATCCGACCCTCGGCTACTACATGACCCGCGACCCTTTCGGGTCGGCGGGTGATTTCATCACTGCCCCCGAGATCAGCCAGATGTTCGGCGAACTGCTCGGGCTCTGGGCCGCGACGGTTTGGGGCCGAATGGACGGGCCGAAAGCCTTCCGCCTGATCGAACTCGGACCTGGGCGCGGCACCCTGATGGCCGATGCCTTGCGGGCGGCGCGCGCCTTGCCGCCGTTCCGGGCCGCGATCGACGTCCACCTCGTCGAAACCAGCCCCGTGCTGCGCGCCGCTCAACGGCAGAACCTCGAGCCTCTCGGCGTGGCCGTCACTTGGCATTCATCGATCGACACCATACCGGCCGGACCCGCGATCGTGCTGGCCAACGAGTTCTTCGACGCGCTGCCGGTCAGGCATTTCGTATGCACGCCGCAGGGCTGGTGCGAGCGCCTGGTCGGTCTGCGCGACGAGGCGCTGGTCTTCGGCACGGCGCCGCACCCGGAGCCCTCGTTGACGCTCGACGCTCCGGTCGGCACGATGTTCGAGATCGGCCTCATGGCTCGTCGCATCGCCGGGGCGCTCGCGGCACGTCTGGTCCGGGATGGGGGCGCGGCCCTGGCGGTCGATTACGGCTACACATCCCCGCGACTCGGCGAAACATTGCAGGCCGTCAAGGGGCATCGGTCGGTCGATCCCCTGGCGGAACCCGGCCAGGCGGATCTCACGACACACGTCGATTTTGCCTCCCTTTCGCGCGGCGTGCAGGCGGCTGGTGCCCTGGTCCACGGCTCGGTCCTGCAAGGCGAGTTCCTGCAGGCGCTCGGCATCGGGCCTAGGGCCGAGACCCTCAAGAAGCAGGCCAGTGCTGTTCAGGCCGAGGCGATCGATGCCGCGGTCGCGCGCCTGACCGAAGAGGGGGCGCCCGATCGCCCGGGCATGGGCAGATTGTTCCAGGTCCTGGCTTTCTCCTCGCCGGGGCTGGCGATGCTGCCCGGGTTTCCGCCCGGAGCAGGAGCGAACCTGTGATGCTGGACCCGATCACCGCGCCGGCCCTCGACTATCCGGGTCTGTCGCACGGCTTCTTCACCCGCCTCGGCGGTACGTCGGTCGGCATCTACGCGTCGCTCAACGGCGGTATCGGCTCGCGCGACGAGCGGGCCGCGGTTCTGGAGAATCGCAAGCGCATGGCTGAAACGCTGGGCGTGGCGCCCGAGCGTTTGCTGATCCCCTATCTGGTGCACTCGGCCGATGCCCGGGTCGTCGATGCGCCGTTCGGCGAAAGCGCGGGGCCGCGCTGCGATGGCGTGGTCACACGGGTTCCGGGCCTGGCGCTCGGCGTTACCGGTGCTGATTGCGGCGTGGTGCTGTTCGCCGACCCTGACGCTCGCGGGGTGGGTGCGGCGCATGCGGGCTGGAAGGGAGCCATCGGCGGCGTGCTGGAAGCCACGGTCGACGCCATGGTCGGACTTGGCGCGCACAAGACCCGCATCGCGGCGGTGCTGGGGCCGACGATCGGGCAGCGTTCCTACGAGGTCGGTCCCGAATTCCGCGGAAGCTTCATCGCGGCCGATGCTGATCACCGGCGGTTTTTCGCGCCCTGCGCCCGGCCGGACCATTGTCTGTTCGATCTGCCAGGGTTCATCCGGTCCAGATTGGAAGGAATCGGGATCGGGCGATTCGACGACCTCGCCCTCGATACCTATGCGGACGAGACGCGGTTCTTCTCCTATCGCCGCGCCACTCATCGCGGCGAGCCCGATTACGGCCGGCTCGTCGCCGCCATTGCGCTGCGATAATGCTGGCGCCCGCTCACGCCGAAGCCGCCTCGGCTGCGGGGGCGTCCGTGTAGGACAGCCAAAGCGCATTGGGCCCAAGGGTGGCCACAAACGCCGCATGCGCGGCCCGCTCGGCTTCGCTCAGGACCTCGGGAAGAGGCAGAGGCCGCTGCCGCACTTCGGTCTTGGTTTCGCGCCGTAGAGTGACGACGTGCGCCCCGAGGCCGAGCGAGGTTTGGCGTCCACCCAGAAGTTCCGCGTAGACCTCGGCCAGGATCTCGGCGTCGACCAGCGCGCCGTGCTTGACGCGCTTCGAATTATCGATTCGGTAGCGCTGACAGAGCGCATCGAGCGAATTGGACATGCCAGGATACTTGCGCCGCGCCAGCGCCAGCGTGTCGATCACGCCCTCCATGCCGATCACCGGCCGAGATGCGCGCGCCAGTTCGTGATTGAGGAAACGCATGTCGAACTCGGCGTTGTGGATGACGAGCTTGGCATCTTCCACGAAGCCCAGGAATTCGTCGGCGATCACCTCGAAAAGCCTGTGCCGGGCCAGGAACTCGCCCGACAGCCCGTGCACCCGGAAAGCATCCTCGGGCATGTCCCGGGCCGGGTTGACATAGGTGTGGTAGTGCCGCCCGGTCGGAATGAAATTGATGAGTTCGACACCCGCGATCTCGACGAGACGGTGTCCATTCACCGGATCGAGGCCGGTGGTTTCCGTGTCGAGCACGATTTCGCGCATTAAAAATCCGATCGTCCGCTGCGGTTCGGGCCGGACGACATGAGGGTCGCAATCAGTTCTCGCACCTGGGCGCGGGCCTGGTCCTGCCCGCGTGCGGTATCGATCGTGAATTGCGCCCGGCGCCGTTTCTCGTCGTCCGGAAGCTGGGTGGCCAGTATCGCCGAAAGCCGTTCCGCCGTCATGCCGGGTCGCGCCAGAACCCGTGCCTTTTGCACCGATTCCGGAGCCGACACGACCGCGACGGCATCGACCTGGGATTCCTCCCCGGTCTCGAACAGCAACGGGAGGTCGACGACAACGAGTTTCGCTCCCGCGGCGTTGGCGTCGCGCAGGAAAGCTTCACGAGCGTCCCGCACGAGCGGGTGGACGATGCTCTCGAGGCACTTCAGGGCATCCTTGTCGTTGAGCACGCGCGCGGCCAGTCGCTCGCGGTCGATGACGCCCTCTTTCGTCACGCCCGGAAAGGCGGCCTCGACGGCCGGCACCGCCGGTCCGCGATAAAGCTCGTGAACCACGGCATCGGCGTCGAACACCGGCACGCCCGCGTCGCGAAACATCGCCGCGGTTGTGGACTTGCCCATGCCGATCGACCCCGTCAGGCCGAGGAT
>JBBPYT010000389.1:0-18500 GCA_038199665.1 Hyphomicrobiales bacterium | reverse complement strand
TTCTGCCGAGGACCGAAGGTGCTGCGACGGACCTTGCGGGCGTACTCGCGGTGCCATTCTCGCGCACCCCGCGAGACTACCTGCTGTTCTTCAGACGCGAAGTCGCGCAGACCGTCACCTGGGGCGGCAACCCCAGCAAGCCGGTCGACATCGATGAAGCGGGGCAGCGCATCGGGCCGCGCAAGAGCTTCGAAGCGTGGCGCGAGACGGTGCGTGGGAAGTCGCTGCCCTGGACTCCGGCGGAACTGCAGATCGCGGAGGCGCTTCGCGTCGCGTTGTTGGACGTCATCCTGCGCCGGGCCGACACCGTCGTCCGGGAGCGCAAGGCCGCCCATGCAAGCCAAGCGTTCCTGATTGCCGAACTCAACCACCGAGCCAAAAACACTCTGGCGCTGATCCGCTCCTTGGTCCGCCAGAGTCGACAGGGCGCAAGAAACGTCGACGACTTCGCCAACGACCTTGAGCAGCGGGTTCAGGCTTTGGCCTGGGCCCAGGACCAGTTGACATCGACAGGGTGGAGGAACACGGCGTTCCGCAGACTGCTCGAAGCGGAGGCCAAGGCCTGGGCCGATGCGCCAACCCGAATGAGTTTCGATGGGCCGGCGGTAACGCTCGACAGCCGTGCCTTCCAGGCGCTCGCCCTGGTGTTTCACGAAATGATGACCAATGCGGCGAAACACGGTTGTTTGAGCCGCCTTTCAGGTCGCTTGTCGGTCAATTGGTCGCTCGATCCCGAAAGCAATCTGGTCGTCGATTGGCAGGAACGCGGTGGTCCGCCCGTCGGAGCGCCCGAAAGGCGGGGGCTCGGTTCGATCGTGATCGAGAAGACGATCCCGTTTGAACTCGGCGGGCAGGCCAAGGTGGAGTACCGGCGCGAGGGCGTCTTCGGCTATTTCATGGTGCCTGCCGTCCACGTCGGGGAAGGCGAGGACGAGCCGGAGGCGGTTGCGGCCGTGGCCCAGCAGCACCATGCCGCGTTTGAGCGATTGCTGCTCGTCGAAGACAGTATGATGATTGCGCTCGACGCGCAGGCGACGCTGGGCGATGCCGGGCTCGAGGTCGAGGTTGCGGGCACGATCGCCGACGCTCGTCGCTTGCTCGAGGTGAATATGTTCGATGCCGTGGTCCTTGACATCAACTTGTCTGGAGAGATGAGTTTTGGTTTGGCGGACCACCTTGTAGAACTCGGTCTGCCGTTCATCTTCGCGACGGGCTACGGCGAAAGCATCGTGATCCCCGACCGATTCAAGGCTGTTCCGATCGTGTCCAAGCCCTACGACGGATCGGCGTTGAAGTCGGCTCTTTGGAGCACGAAGGAGAGCAACAGCGGGAAGAGCGCGCCGCCGGAGCGGCGATCCGTCGCCGATCCGCCGGCCCGAAATCCGGGGAGGACCACCCTTTGACGTCCGACGAATTTCGCATGTCCCTGTCGCAGAGCGAACCGCCGTCGGGACTGCACGGCTCGCTCCTGGGGCTCTGGTGGGACGCAAAGAACGATTGGACGCGCGCCCATGCGGCCGTGGCGCGCGACGACACTGAAACCGGGGCTTGGGTTCACGCCTATCTGCATCGGAAGGAAGGCGATCTCGGCAACGCCCGTTATTGGTACCGGATGGCGCAGAAATCGGTTGCGAACGGATCGCTCACGTCGGAATGGGAAGGCATCCTGTCCGCCCTGCTGCCTTCGTGAAGTCGTTTCGGCGGTGCAGAGGGTTTCCCCAGTTCTTCGAAAGCTCGCCATGAAGGCCGCCACCACAGTGTCGCGAACCACGACGCGTCATATCGCCGAACGGAAGGGCGGAATGCCGATCGTGGCCCTGACCGCCTACTCGGCATCCGTGGCGCAGATCATGGATCCCTATTGCGACCTGATCCTGGTTGGCGATTCGCTGGGCATGGTGCTTTACGGAATGCCGACGACGCTCGGCGTCACGGTCGACATGATGATTCAGCACGGTCTTGCCGTGATGCGCGGCAGCCGCAAGGCCTGCGTCGTCGTCGACCTCCCGTTCGGCAGCTATCAGCAGTCGCCTCAACAGGCTTTCGCCACTGCGGCGCGCGTCATGGCCGAAACCGGCTGCGGCGGCGTGAAGCTCGAGGGCGGCGCCGAGATGGCCCCGACGATCTCATTCCTTGTCAAGCGCGGCATCCCTGTGCTCGCTCACATCGGGTTGATGCCCCAAGCCGTGCATGGGCAAGGGGGGTTCAGGGTGCAGGGTCGGGCCGAAGCCGAGACAGCGAGGGTGCGGGCCGACGCTGCGGCGATCGACGGCTCGGGCGCCTTTGCGGTGGTGGTAGAAGGCATGGTCGAAAGCCTGGGCCGCGAGCTGACCGAAAGCCTGGCCATTCCGACGATCGGGATCGGCGCCTCGCCGGCATGTGACGGGCAGATCCTGGTCACCGACGACCTGATCGGTCTGTTTTCCCAGTTCAAGCCCAAATTCGTGACGCGCTACGCCAATATCGGCGCGACCGTCGAGGCCGCGATCGCGGCCTATGCCGAGGACGTCAAGGCGCGCCGCTTTCCCGCGCCGGATAACCTGTTCACCTGACCCGATCCGGGCTTCGCGGCGCGCGCGTCGCACCTGCTCCAAGCCGAGCCTCGGATCGGATTCGTTCACTGCCCGCGTTTGGCCGCCGTCGCGAAGCGCACGGCTTCTTCGGCCGCGCGGACCAGGGCCTCGGCCTTGTTGACGCATTCGGTGTTCTCGGACACCGGGTCTGAGTCGTAAACGATTCCAGCGCCGGCCTGGATGTGCATCACACCGTCCTTGATCACGGATGTGCGCAACACGATGCACGTGTCCATGTCGCCGTTGGCGCCGAAATAGCCGATGCAACCGCCGTAGATCCCACGCTTGTCGCGCTCGAGCTCGTCGATGATCTGCATCGCGCGGACCTTCGGCGCGCCTGACACGGTGCCGGCCGGGAAGCCGCCGGCAAGCGCATCGACGCGGTCGTAACGCGGGTCGAGCCGTCCTTCGACATTCGAAACGATGTGCATGACGTGACTGTAGCGCTCGATGAAAAACTTGTCGGTCACTTCCACCGTGCCGATCTGCGCGACCCGGCCGACGTCGTTGCGGCCGAGATCGAGGAGCATGAGATGCTCGGCGCATTCCTTGGGGTCGGCCAGGAGTTCGGCCGCCAGAGCGTCGTCCTCGGCCGCGCTCTTGCCGCGGCGACGCGTTCCCGCAATGGGTCGAATGGTGACCTTGTCGCCGCGCAGCCGCACCAGGATCTCGGGGCTCGAGCAGGCGATCTGAAAGGTCCCGAAGTCGAGAAAGCTGAGGTAGGGCGCCGGATTGATGCGCCGCAGCGCGCGGTAGAGCGAAAAAGGCGGCAACTCGAACGGCATCGAATAGCGCTGCGATAAGACCACCTGGAAGACGTCCCCGGCCCCGATGTAGTCCTTGGCCACTCCGACCATCGCGAGAAAGTCGGCAGTCGGCGTATTCGATTGGGGACGGGGCGAAACCATTAGGGGATCGACCAGCGGGGCCGGATGGGCCAGGGGTCCTTCGAGCACGGCGATGATCTTGTCGAGTCGATCGCTTGCAGCTTCCCGCGCCAGGCGGGCTGAAACGCCGGGGCGCGGGCGCACCGGCGTGACCACGATGATTTCATCGCGCACGGCATCGAACACCACGATGACCGTGGGCCGGATCAGGATCGCATCGGGAACGCCGATCGGATCGGGCTTGGCCGGAGCGAGCCGCTCCATGTGCCGGACCATGTCATAGCCGAGATAGCCGAAGACGCCTGCCGACATGGGCGGCAGCTCGGCCGGCATCTCGATGGCCGATTCGATCAGGAAAGCGCGCAGTGCTTCGAGCGGCGTCCCGGGGCAGGGGGTGAAATGGTCCCGATGCACGGCCGCGTCCCGGTTGATCTCGGACAGAGCACCCTTGCACCGCCAGACGGTGTCCGGGTCGAGACCGATCATCGAATAGCGGCCGCGCGTTGCCCCGCCTTCCACCGATTCGAGCAGGAAGACGTTTCCGTATCGCCCCTGCGACAGCTTGAGGAAGGCCGACACCGGCGTCTCGAGATCGGCCACATGGACCGACCAGACCAAGGTCGCTCGGCCGGCTTCGTAATGGCTGCTGAAGCCGTCGGCAGCGGCGTGGGGCATCAAAGAGACGCGCCGACCGCGTTCCGCAACGCCTCCTGGTTGACCTTGGCGCCAAGCCTCGACCCCACCTTCGCCAGATAGGTCCCGAGAACATCCTCCGACAACGAGGTCCGGTATCGGTCCGCCATTTGGACCGCTTCGGGCGCTTGGGGGTCGAGCGGCGGGACAATGCTATCGAGCACTTTGAACAGCACGCGCGCGTCATCCCCCTTGGCGGCCGAGCCTGCGGCCCCGACCGGCACGTCGAAGACTTTCATGACGACTTCGTTCGACAGCCCTGGAGCGCCAGCGCGCTTAGCGCTCCCCTCGTGCGTGATCGGCAGATTTCCCAAGGAGGCCGCGGTCTGTTCGAGCGTCTGCCCTCCGTCGAGAGCTTTCACGAGGTCGGCTGCCTTGTCGGCCAGGCGTTTGGCGGTTTCCTCGTTCGCCCAGACGGATGCGACCTGGGGTTTGACTTCGGCAAGCGTCCGCGGGTGTGCCGGCTCCACCGCCGCAACCTCGAACCAGGTTTGGCTGCCGTCACGGCCTTGCACCGTGTCGTTGTCGACCCCGACGTCCGAGGCGAAAGCGGCATGCAGCAAAGCATCCCGATCGGCAAGGCCTTCCACCGGCTTGCCGCCCTTATCGAGACCGGACGCGTCCACGGCATCGATGGTGAGGGTATCCAGGCCAAGCGACTTAGCAGCCTCGGTGAGAGTTTTGCCCGACGAGCGTGCGTCCTCGATCTTGTCGTGCAAGTCGCGCAACGTCACTGAGGCCCGCTGGGTTGCGACCTCCTTTTTCAGCGCCGCAGATACTTCACCGAAGGGCTTCACGCTCGCCGGTTCGATCGTCGCGACGTGGACCAATACAGGCCCGAAGGCGCCCTTGATCGGCCCGCTTGTTCCGTCCTGCGGCAAGGAAAAGGCTGCATCGGCTACCGCCCTGTCGAAGAGCTGGCTCTTCGTTACCGTGCCGAGCTCGACGTCCTTGCTCTCGAGCTTGCGTTCGCTCAGCAGATCGGAAAAGTGTGCGCCGGCCTTGATGCGCGCGGATGCGGCGGCCGCCTCCTCCTCGGTCGGAAAGACGATCTGCTGCACCGTACGTCGCTCCGCCGCGCCGAATCGCTGCTCCTTGACTTGGTCGTAGAGCTTTTGCGCATCTGCATCGGAAACATCGTCGGGCTTGGCTAGAGCGCTTGAGCTGAGGCTGAGAACGACGAGCTTGCGATATTGCGGAGCATTGAAGCTTTGAGCATGGGCGTCGAAATAGCTCTGCAGCGTCGTCTCGTCCGGAACCGGAATCGGGCCCACGGCGGAGGCCGGCAGAACGAGATAGTCAAGGCTTCGGGTTTCGGCCTGGAACCGATGCAGCGCCTCGAGACTGGCACTTGGCACGACCATCTCGCCGACGATCGCCTGCACGAGCTCCTGCCGCAGATAGACGTGTCGTTGCTCGCGCACGAAACTCTGTTCGTTGAACCCGTTGTCGCGCAGCACCGCATCGAACCTGCCGCGCTCGAAGCTCCCGCCAGGCCCAGCGAAGGTGGGATCGCTGCGGATCGCTTTGGCGACCTGGGCATCCGAAATGGCGAGCCCGAGCGACTGGGCCTCATCGTCGAGCACCGCATCCGAGATCATGCGCGACAGGACCTGCGAGTCCAAGCCGAACCGACGGGCTTCTTCATTGGTGATCGGACGTCGCGCACGCTGCTGCAGATTCTGCAGCTCGGTCTGGTAGGCCTGCCGATAGGCATTGGTCGAGATCGCGACGCTGCCGACCTGCGCCACTTGATTGGAGCCGATGCCTCGGAAAATGTCGCCGATTCCCCAGATCGCGAACGACACGACGATAAAGCCCATGATGACGGCCAGGATCGACTTCCCGATCCAGGTATTTTGTACGGCGCGAAGGCCTTCGAGCATCGCTCTTTACTCATTGAAAGGGTCGGGGTGGTCGGCGCTGAGCCAAGCTTCTTGCGGCCAGTTATAAAGAGCCGCCCAATCTGGCGCAACGGAGCGGCAGTCGCTTGCGGAGAGCGGACGTTGTCAGCTGGAGCCTGTGACCCATCGGGCTCATGCTCGTCGGACACTCGGACGGGCGCATCTCGACTCAAGCCGCGCGCGGACGTTCGCTGAGGAAAAACGTCGACATCCAGCCCCGCCCCTTGACGTCGATGGGCTGGCGCGTCTCGACCAGGTAGGCGTCGCCGATGGCGGCGCGGGTTTCGGCCGAGATATGAACCTTGCCGGGTTCGCCGTAGTGCTCCATGCGGCTGGCGATATTCACCGTGTCGCCCCAAACGTCGTAAATGAACTTGTTTTGCCCGATGATGCCGGCCGCCACGGGACCGGTGTGCATCCCGATGCGGATGCCGAGCGGCTGGCCGAAGTTGCGGCTCGCCGCCGCGACGATCGCAGGCATGCGCAGCGCCATTTCGGCTACCGCACTCGCGTGATCGTGCCGCTTCTCGGGCAGGCCACCCGCTGCCATGTAGGCATCGCCGATCGTTTTGATTTTTTCCAGCCCGTGCTCGGCGGCGAGCCCATCGAAGCCGGAAAAGATGGTGTTCAGGAGGTCGAGGACGATATTCGGGGGCAGCCTGGACGTGAGGGCGGTGAAGCCCACGAGATCGCTGAACAGGATCGTCGCCTGGTCGAACTGGTCGGCGATGACTGTTTCGCCCCGCTGCAGACGGCCGACCACGCTCGCAGGCAGGACGTTGCGAAGCAGCGACTCGGATCGGCCCTGTTCGACGCGCAGCTGCTCGGTGATCGCCTGATCCCGATCACGCAGAAACTTGCGCTCGAGCGTCGCCGCGACACGGGCTCGCAACAGCACGGGGTTGATCGGTTTCGTCAGATAGTCGTCCGCACCCGCCTCGATGCAGCGGACCGTGCTGTCCACCTCGTCCAGCGCCGAGATGATGATGACGGGCAGAACCGCGGTCTCGGGCCGCGCCTTCAATCGTCGCAGCACTTCGATTCCGCTCAGCCCGGGCATGAGGAGGTCGAGCAGCACGAGGTCGCAGGACGATGTCTCCAGGGTCCTCAGCGCGATTTCGCCGCTGTCGCAGGTGATGACTTCGTGGCCCTCCCGGCGAAGGCGGCGCGACAGGAGATCGAGCGTCGACCCGTTGTCGTCGACAACAAGGATGCGTCCGGTGACTTTCGGTCCGTATGTCTTGCTTTCCAGCAGGACGGAATGAATTGCTTCGATCGGCTCGACCAGGTCCGGGTGGTGTCCGATGGTGCTTCGCACGGCACCGTTTTGGGCTTCGCGGTTGAGCCTGATGAACTCGACCATGGCGTCGATCTGACCGAGCAAGCGACGCGCCGCATCGGTGATGTCCTGAACGATGCCGATCTGCGATTGAAAGCCATCGCCGGCTTCCTCTGCCAGCAACTCGCCATAGCCCAGAATGGCGGTGATGGGGGTGCGGAGCTCGTGTCTGAGGACGCTCGAAAATCCTTCCGGCGCCTGCCCGGCGAGCTGCTGCAGCGACGTTGCCGGGTCGAGCAGCCCGGATACGATCGCCTCGAGCCGAAGTGCCGCCGTCTTCAGCTTTTCCACGTCTTGCCACAGTCCTTCGCCGGTGACCGGACCGCAATCTTCGGCGAGAAGATGGATCAAGCCGATGATGGCCTCGACCGGAGCCTTGAACTCGGCACGGGCAAAGACGGCGAGAAGATGCGGCAAGCGCTCCGCCGGTTCGTCGGTCTCGTCGGCGGATCGATCCTGCAGTTCAGCCATTCAACACCTTCAGCAGAGGCCTCGTGATCTGCGCCGCATGAGCGGGTGGCTCCGTTCAAAAACCCACCGGACCTTTGCAAGCCTTGCTGCGTTTGATAACCCGCTGCGGGCAACGTCTCAATGATGCTCAGCGAGAACTGAAATCCATGGCCACTTTGCGCCCTCTAGTTGCCGGAAATTGGAAGATGAACGGATTGCGGGACTCGCTGTCCGTGATCGCCGGAATCCGCGATGCGGTGGCGAGCGGCAAAGCCGGAAGGGCCGAAACCGCCATCTGCCCGCCTTTCACGCTGCTTGTACCGGCGGCCGAACTCTGCGCCGGAAGGTCGCCATTTCTTGGCGGACAGGATTGTCACGCTGCGGCGTCGGGCGCCTATACGGGCGATGTTTCCGCCGAAATGCTGAAGGATGCAGGGGCGTCGCTGGTGATCGTCGGCCATTCCGAACGGCGGGCCGGCCACGCGGAAACGGACGCGATCGTTCGTGCCAAGGCAGAAGCCGCTGCACGCGCCGGCCTTCTCGCCATCATCTGCGTCGGAGAAACCCGGGCCGAGCGCGATGGCGGTGAAACGCTGCGTGTCGTAGGACGGCAGATCGACGAATCCGTGCCGCCGAGATCGAGCCGCAAAACCATCGCGATCGCCTATGAGCCGGTCTGGGCGATCGGCACCGGGCTCGTGCCGTCTTTGGACGATGTGGCGGAGGTGCACGCTTTCATCCGTCGACGTCTCGCCGGAATGCTGCCCCGGGAAGGCGACAAGGTCCGGCTGCTTTACGGCGGCTCGGTGAAGCCGTCGAACGCGCGGGAGTTCACCGCGGTTGCCAACGTGGATGGCGTCCTGGTCGGAGGTGCGAGCCTGACCGTCGACGACTTCATGAGCATAACGGAGGCTTATGCCTGACTCCGCTTGGGACCCTCGTTCATCTGCCTGAGGGCAGCCTTTGCGCGCCTATGCGGTCTGGAACGGCAGGCCGGGAGTGCATAGGTCAACGCGTGGGCCATGTTCCGGTCGGCGCCGATGCGTTCGAACGGTAGAGCCGCTGGATCGTTTTGCATCGTGGGCGGCATCGTGTATGAACCCGCGACGCCTTTCCGGCTTGCGGCCGGTCCGTGGTCTATTTTTCCGGATGCCGCTTCTTGAGTGCTAGACATGCAAACCGTTTTGATCGTGTTTCACCTGATGGTGGTGATCGCGCTTGTGGGGACCGTTCTTCTGCAAAGGTCTGAAGGGGGTGCGCTCGGCGTCGGAGGCGGCGGGGGCTTCATGACGGGTCGCGGTCAGGCGAATGCCTTGACGCGCGCGACCGCCATTCTGGCCGCCCTGTTCTTCGCCACGAGTCTCGCCTTGACCTTGCTCGCCAACTACAATCGCGCGCCAAAATCCATCATCGACACGGCTCCGAGCGCGACGCGCCAACCCGCTGCGCCCGCGGTGCCAGGTGCAACACCGCTGGATCAGCTGAAAAAGCTGGAGGAGCTGAAGCAGCAGGCTCCGGCGGCGCCTGAAGTTCCCAAGTCGCAGTAGGATCGTTCCCGGACCACTTTGACCCGGAGCCCACCTGAACGCGAGGCCATTGATGCACCGGCACTGTGCCGGTGCGTTTCCGTTTGAGCCGTTCGGGAGCGACTCTTTGCTGGCAAACTGTGCGAAACTCCGGTAGGTACAAAAGCCCATGGCGCGGTACATTTTTATCACCGGCGGCGTGGTCTCTTCGCTCGGCAAAGGTTTGGCTTCCGCTTCGCTCGGCGCGTTGCTGCAGGCGCGGGGCTACACCGTGCGCTTGCGCAAGCTCGACCCCTATCTCAACGTCGATCCGGGCACCATGAGCCCCTACCAGCATGGCGAAGTCTTCGTCACCGACGACGGGGCCGAGACGGACCTCGATCTGGGCCATTACGAGCGTTTCACTGGCAGGCCTGCGACCCGCGCCGACAATATCACCACCGGGCAGATCTACCAGAACATCATCGCCAAGGAGCGGCGGGGCGACTTCCTCGGCGCCACCGTCCAAGTCATTCCGCACGTCACCAATGCGATCAAGGAATTCGTGCTGTCGGGCAACGAAGACACGGATTTCGTGCTGGTGGAAATCGGCGGCACCGTCGGCGACATCGAGGGCCTGCCGTTCTTCGAGGCCATCCGGCAGCTTGGCAACGAGCTGCCGCGCCATCACGCCGTCTACATCCACCTCACGCTGCTGCCCTTCATCCCCAGCGCGGGCGAGCTGAAAACCAAGCCGACCCAGCATTCGGTCAAGGAGCTGCGCTCCATCGGCATCCAGCCGGACATTCTGCTGTGCCGAAGCGACCGGTCCATTCCCCTGGAGGAACGGCGCAAGCTCGGGCTGTTCTGCAACGTGCGCGAGGATGCGGTAATCGAAGCGCGCGACGTCGGCTCGATCTACGACGTGCCGCGCGCCTACCACGCGGCCGGTCTCGACCGGGCCGTGCTCTCCGCCTTCGGAATCGCGCCCGCCCCCAAGCCCGACATGACGCGCTGGAATGCCGTGACCGAACGGGCAACCAACACGGAAGGCGAGGTCACCATCGCGGTGGTCGGCAAATACACCGGGATGAAGGACGCCTACAAATCGCTGATCGAGGCGCTCACCCATGGCGGCTTTGCCAACCGGGTTCAGGTCAAGCTGGACTGGATCGAGTCCGAGGTCTTCGAAGGCGGCGACCCTGCGACTCACCTCGAAGATGTCCACGGTATCCTGGTGCCGGGCGGTTTCGGTCAGCGAGGAGCCGAGGGCAAGATCCTCGCCGCGCGTTTCGCCCGCCAGAGAAAGATCCCCTATTTCGGGATCTGCTTCGGGATGCAGATGGCCGTGATCGAGGCGGCGCGATCTTTGGGCGGCGTACCCGATGCCAATTCCAGCGAATTCGGACCTTGCGCCGAACCCGTCGTGGGTCTCCTGACCGAATGGGTGCACGGCAACGCGCTCGTGAAGCGGCTGCATGGCGAAGATCTTGGCGGTACGATGCGTCTTGGCGCCTACCCAGCTTTCCTGGCGCCGAACAGCAAGATCGCAGGCATCTATGGACAAACACAGATCTCAGAGCGGCATCGCCATCGCTACGAGGTCAACACCGAATACCGTCAGCGTCTCGAAGCCCAAGGCATGGTGTTTTCCGGCTTGTCGCCGGACGGGCTTTTGCCCGAAACGGTCGAACTGTCGGACCATCCCTGGTTCATCGGAGTCCAGTACCATCCGGAGCTGAAGTCGCGCCCTTTCGAGCCGCATCCGCTGTTTGCGAGCTTCGTCGCGGCAGCCCTCGAACAGTCTCGCCTGGTCTGACCGAATGTCCCGTCCCATCGATCATCTCGTTCTGGCCGCGCACGATCTCGAAGACATCGCGGCGGCCTATCGACGCCTCGGATTCCTGGTCGGCGGGCGCAATCGGCATCCATGGGGGACGGAAAACCACATCGTCCAACTCGACGGCACGTTCCTCGAACTGATCGGCCTTGCCGCAGACTTTCGCCAGCTGGGAGCCGATGATGCGGCCGCCCCGTTCGCCAACACGCTGGGCCGCTACATCGGGCGGCGTGAAGGCTTGGCCATGCTGGCGCTGCGCTCGGACGACGCGGTCGCGGATGCTCGGCGTTTCGCCGATTCGGGAATCGGTCTGGGGAAGACCATGCATTTCGGGCGGACCGCGGAAGCTCCGGACGGGTCGCGGCGCGAAGTTGCGTTCACGGTCGCCTTCGCGCTCGATTCCGCCGCGCCCGCTACGGAGTTTTTCGTTTGCCAGCACCACCGGCCGGAAAACTTCTGGAACCCCGCCGTCCAGTCGCACCCCAATACGGCACGCAGCCTGAGGGGCGTCGCGCTCGTGGCGGAGCAACCGTCCGAGCGCGCCGAGTTCCTCGCTCGTCTCTTCGGTCAGGACGCGGTGAAAGCGGTCGAATGGGGTGTGCTGGTCGAGACCGGCGAGGGCACGGTCGAGGTCATGACCCCGGCTGAGCTGCATCGACGTTACGGAGAAAGGGCGGAAGCCGGGGCCTGGTCCGACCTGGGATTCGCGGCCTACCGGATCGGGGTCGATTCAGTCGAAGCCGTGCAGCGGTTCTTGAACGTCATGGGCTCGCCCTATGAACGGCGCGACGACCGACTTGTCGTGCCACCCCACGTGGCGCGGGGCGTGACGCTCAGCTTCGAACCGCATTCTTGACTCGATCTGCCGGAGTTCGGCCGTGGACGTGAACAAAGAGGTCGTCGCAGGGCAGGGGATCGGCGCAGTTCGCTTCGGCAACCATCTGCCCCTGGTTCTGATTGCCGGGCCTTGCGCTCTCGAGAGCCGCGATCACGCGCTTTTCATGGCGGAGCAACTGGCGGAGGTCGCGGCCCGGAACCGGATCGGCCTCGTGTTCAAGAGTTCGTTCGACAAGGCGAATCGGACCTCGCTCGGCAGTGGCCGGGGTCTTGGGCTCTCGGAAGCCCTGCCGATCTTTGCCGAGATCAAGGAGCGCACCGGTCTGCCGATTCTCACCGATGTCCATGATGTTGGCCAATGCGGATCGGTGGGCGAGGTGGTCGACATTCTGCAGATCCCGGCCTTCCTGTGCCGACAAACCGATCTCCTTGTCGCGGCTGCACGCACCGGCAAGGTGGTCAATGTCAAGAAGGGACAGTTCCTGGCGCCGTGGGACATGAAGAACGTCGTCTCGAAATTGACTGGAGCAGGCAATGCGGACGTTCTGCTGACCGAGCGCGGCGCGAGTTTCGGCTACAACACGTTGGTCTCCGACATGCGCGCATTGCCGATCATGGCCGAAACGGGAGCACCTATCGTCTTCGATGCCACCCACTCGGTGCAACAGCCCGGCGGGCAGGGCACGACTTCGGGCGGGCAACGCGAGTTCGTGCCGGTGCTGGCGCGTGCCGCGGTGGCGGTCGGTGTGGCGGCCGTGTTCATCGAAACGCACGATTCGCCCGAAACGGCGTTGTCGGATGGACCGAACATGGTTCCGCTCAGGGAAATGGCCGATCTGATTGCGCGATTGCAAGACTTCGATCGCCTCGCCAAGCGCGGCCATTGAGGCTCGATGTCCAGCACGGACGCGGGATGAGGAAGCTGCCGCCGCTAACCTCGCGACGTCCTCGCCGAGCGGCACCAGCCCCCGGAACGGGCACCAGCCCCGGAACGGGGGGCGAAGTTAAGCCTCGCAAGAGACCGTTCGCGCCAGTTACGGCCCATGACGCCCAGACCAAGCTCCGCAGGCCAGCACCAGGCAATGAAGCCAAGCGGGACGATCTTCGTCAGGCGCGTCCCCGATAGGGCGCAACGCCGGGGTCCGGAAGCCAAAGTCCGGCGGGCGGCGTCCCGGTTTGCCAAAAGACATCGATGGGTATGCCGCCGCGAGGGTTCCAGAAGCCGCCGATGCGCAGCCACGTCGGTTCGAGCAGCGCCACGAGATCTTTACCGATCCGCACCGTGCAGTCTTCGTGGAAGGCGCCGTGATTGCGGAAGGACGTAAGGTAGAGTTTCAGCGATTTCGATTCCACCAGCCATCCGTCAGGCGCGTAGTCGATAACGATAAGTGCGAAATCGGGCTGTCCGGTCACCGGGCAGAGGGAGGTGAACTCGGGCGCCGTAAACCTCGTCAGGTAGAGCGTCCCCGCATGCGGATTGGCGACGCGCTCGAGGCGTGCGTCCTCGGGCGTCCGCGGAATGGGAACCTCATGGCCGAGTTGTGCCGGCCGGAACAATTCAGTCACGGCTGAAAGTCTCCTTGGAGCCGGCAGATAGGATCGGTCCGCCCCGTACGCAAGCGGCGTTCGAGCGGCAGCCCGCGGCCGCGCGCATCAGGCCAAAGCGATCCGAACCCGCCGATTCTGCTTTCCCTTGTTTTCTATTCCGGTCACCACGACGCGACCGATCTCCGCGGTCCGGGCAACGTGCGTGCCGCCGCACGGTTGAAGGTCGATGTCGCCGATCTCGACGAGACGCACGCGACCGCTTCCGATCGGAGGCCTGACCGACATGGTCTTGACGAGGCCGGGATTGGCCAACAACTCCTCGTCCGAGATCCATCGCGTCCGGATCGGCGCATCGCTGTCGATCAGGGTCCGCAAGCGGCGTTCGATGTCCTGCCGGTCCAGCCCCGCGCCGGAGATATCGAAATCGAGTCGCCCTTCGGCGTCGCCGATCGAGCCGCCCGTGACCGGAAACGGCAGCACGGCCGTCAGCAGATGGAGCGCCGTGTGGATCCGCATTCTGGCCAGACGAATCGGCCAATCGATGCGGGCCGTCACCGTTTCACCGATGGTCGGCAAGTCGGTGCCTTCGGCAACCATATGCAGGACCCCGGCTCGGTCCTTTGCATAGGCTGCCGTCGTGACGGGCATTTCGGCCCCGCCGGCCTCCAGCACTCCCGAATCGCCGGGCTGGCCGCCGCCTTGCGGATAGAACACGGTGCGATCGAGCCTGACGCTCCGCCCCTCCACGGCCAGGACTTCAGCCGTCACCACTCGCCGATAGCTGTCGGCCTGATACAGCAGTTCGGTCATCGCGAATCCTTGGCGCGAATGCTGGGCTTGCGTACCAGCCAGCGCGGGACGGGCAGCTTCTTGGCCCGGAGAAAGACGGGATTGTACAGTTTCGAGGCGTAGCGTGCGCCCGAGTCGCACAGGATTGTCGCGATCGTATGACCAGGCCCGAGTTCCCGCGCGAGTCGGATCGCGCCGGCCACGTTGATGCCGGAAGAGCCGCCAAGCAACAGGCCTTCATGCTCGGCGAGATCGAAGACGATCTCGAGGGCTTCCGGATCGTCGATCTGGCAGGCGAAATCGATCGGAGCGCCTTCCAGATTGGCTGTGATTCGGCCTTGCCCGATGCCTTCGGTGATCGAGGAACCTTGCGATTTCAATTCGCCTTGCGTGTAGAAGTTGTAGAGCGCCGCGCCCATGGGATCGGCGATGCCGATCTTCACATCCGGCTTCCGTTGCTTGAGCGCCATCCCGACTCCCGCCAAGGTCCCGCCCGTTCCTACCGAGCAGATGAAGCCGTCGATTCTGCCATCCGTATCCTCCCAGAGTTCCGGACCGGTCGTGGCCCGATGGCCTTCCCGGTTGGCGACATTGTCGAATTGGTTGGCCCAGATCGCGCCATTCGGCTCCTCCCTGGCCAGGCGCTCGGCAAGCCGTTGGGAGGCATGAATATAGTTTCCCGGGTCGCTGTAGGGCACGGCCGGAACCTCGATGAGCTCCGCGCCGGACAACTTCAGCATGTCCTTTTTTTCCTGGCTCTGAGTGACCGGAATGACGATGACCGTCTTGAATCCGAGCGCGCCGGCCACGAGGGCGAGACCGATTCCCGTATTGCCGGCTGTGCCCTCGACGATGGTCCCGCCGGGGCGCAGCGCGCCGCGTGCGATCGCATCCTGGATGATCGCGAGGGCGGCCCGATCCTTGACCGATCCGCCAGGGTTCATGAATTCGGCCTTGCCCAGTATGTTACAGCCCGTGAGTTCGGACGCTTTCTTCAGACGCACCAGCGGCGTTCGCCCGATCGCGTCGATGATGGTTTCGATCATCGGTTTCCTGTGCCCAAGCAAACCATCCGCGGTTCGCGCGAGGAGGTGAAGCGAAGCCATGGTGCGCGCGAGAACCGCAAAAGCAATGATCGGAACGGCGCTACCCTGTTTGGCATCGGAATTTCAAGCTAAAGTCAGCCAAGCGCTGGCGCAAGCGAACGACAGCTTGCCCGGCCGAGTTGGGTCGGGCCGGCGCCGCTTCGGCTCTGCGGCCGCGCCAGGCGGCGGAGGCCTCGAGCGCTCGGGCGCGGGCTTGCGCATGATTGACGATCGGCCTTGGGTAGGTTGCCCCAAGCGTGATCCCCGGCCTCCGCGAGAACCGAGACCGGCGCCACACAGGGTGCATGGATCCAGCGCCGATCCAAGGCGTGCAAATCGGGGACGAAGCGCCGGACGTAGTCTCCGGCGGGATCGAATTTCTCGGATTGCAGCACCGGACTGAAGATCCGGAAGAAAGGCGCGGCTCCGGCCGGTGCCGGCTACCCACTGCCAGTTCACGGCATTGCTGGCCGGATCGCCCAGGTGATAGCCGGGATGACCCGTCGCGGCAGCCGCGGTGCGCGAACCCAAGGTCCAACGGATCGAGGCTGGCCACGAAAGCATCTCGGACCAGCGCTTCGGATGCCACGTAGTCCTCGACGCAAGCCGGCACAGGCTGACCTGAGTGCGGTTCGTTCCTTCCGGGAAGCTCATGAGGGCCTCGCGTGCAGGCTTTCGTAATGCGTTCAGATTAGCCGCGCTGCGTCGGGCTACCATCAAAAAGCATTATAATTGCATGCTAAAGATATTATAATGATGTTCCAGACATAATGTCAGCCGCCATATACGAATTGCCACCGGATGCAGCGCTCATGATCACCGCCGCGCAGATGCGGGCCGCGCGAGCCCTACTTGGAATCGACCAACGGCAGCTCGCCGAGCTGTCGAGCGTGTCGCTGCCTACCATCCAGCGGATGGAGGCGAGCGACGGCAATGTGCGGGGCGTCGTCGATACGCTTACGAAGGTCGTCGAGGCGTTCGATGCGGCCGGCGTCGAGCTGATCGGGGAGAACGTTGTGAGCATCGGCCACGGCCGCGGCGTGCGCTTCAAGCGCCCCAAGAACCCGGAGAGCGGCTCCGACTGACGACAGACACCTGCGACGGCGACCGCCGGGTTCTCGAAGCCGACGATCCCGCCGTTCGCGCGGCAAAAGAAAGCGGATTGCGATGATCGCCCGAACTCGTGAGCCCACCTTCATCGAGCTGTTCACCCCCAAGCTCGTTACCATTCTTCGCGAGCGCTACGGGCTCGGCGACCTGAAGGCGGACGTCGTGGCAGGCCTTACTGTCGCGATCGTCGCACTGCCGCTCTCCATGGCCATCGCCATCGCTTCAGGCGTGACGCCGGACCGTGGCCTCTACACGGCGATCATCGGTGGCTTCGTCGTCTCGGCGCTAGGCGGCAGTCGGTTTCAGATCGGCGGCCCGGCGGGCGCCTTCATCGTGCTCGTAGCGGCGACCGTCGAACAGCATGGCGTGGACGGCCTCATCCTCGCCACCATGCTCTCCGGTCTGATCCTGCTCGCGGTCGGGTTCCTGAGGTTGGGCACCTTCATCAAGTATATTCCTTATCCGGTCACAGTTGGGTTCACGTCGGGCATCGCCGTCGTCATCTTCGCCAGCCAGGTCAAAGACCTTCTGGGCCTGACGCTGACCGGCAAGGAGCCGGGGGCGTTCATCCCCAAGCTCCAGGCGCTGGGTGAGGCGCTGCCGTCGGCCAATATGGCGGCCTTCGCGGTCACGGTGCTCACGATCGGCGCTATCACAGCAGTACGGCGCTTTCGTCCGCACTGGCCGGCCTTTTTGATTGCCATCGCCCTTGCGGCCGCCCTGGCTTGGCTGCTTGGCCTGCCGGTAGAGACGATCGGCACCCGCTTTGGCGGCATTCCGCAATCCCTTCCGGCCCCGCATCTCCCCTCCCTGTCGCTCGACAAGGTCAGTGCCGTGCTGCCGGCCGCGCTCTCGTTCGCGCTCCTCGGCAGTATCGAAAGCCTGCTCTCGGCCGTGGTCGCCGACAGCATGACCGGGCGACGGCATCGCTCCAACGTCGAGTTGGTAGCTCAAGGGGCGGCGAACATCGCCTCGTCAGTGTTTGGCGGCATCTGCGTCACGGGCACCATCGCCCGAACCGCCACGAACGTGCGGGCCGGTGCGCGTGGTCCGGTCGCTGGCATGCTGCACTCCGTGTTCCTGCTTCTGTTCATGCTGTTAGCGGCACCGCTGGCGAGCTACGTCCCGCTCGCGGCGCTCGCGGCGGTGCTGGCTGTCGTCTGCTGGAACATGGCCGAGAAAGACGAGTTTGCGACGCTCGTCCGCGCTTCGCGCGGCGATGCCCTGGTGCTGCTCGTGACGTTCGTGCTCGTCGTCTTCCGCGACCTCACCGAGGGAATCCTTGCCGGCTTCGGACTCGGTGCACTCCTGTTCCTTCATCGCATGGCCCAAGCGGTCGAGGTCGAACGCCCCCGGCCGATGGTCGAGGAGGACGTGGCCGACAGCGTGAATGGCAATGGCCGAACCCTTTACGACGCGGAGCTCGCGACCGATCCCGCCATCGTGGTGTACCGGATCTCCGGAGCGTTCTTCTTCGGTGCCGCGGCCGCAGTGGGGGCGGCGCTCGATCGTATCGGCGAGCACCCGAAGGCGTACGTCATCGACTTCTCAGCCGTGCCGGTCCTCGACTCGACGGCCGCCGCTACGATCGACGGATTTGCCCGCAAGGCGCGTCGCCAAGGCGCCGCCCTCTACATTGCGGGCGCACGACCACAGATCAGGCGCGTCCTGCTGACCCACGGCGTCCGCCCGCCGCACGTCCGGTTCAAGACGAAGCTCGCGGACGCCGTCGCGGCTGCGCGGAAGCAAGCGGCTGGCGTAACGGACGCAGAGCCAATCGCTCACGGTACGAGCTGAGGGAGTGGAAGTGCGGTTTCGAAGGTTCGCACTCGTCGCCGGAGGATGTGGCTTGAACCGATCGCCGGACCAATGAGGGCCACGATCTGCTTCGCCCGTGCTGGCCTCGTTCTTCCAATCAATGGCGCTTCCGCGACCAATCA
>JBBPYT010000388.1:0-2803 GCA_038199665.1 Hyphomicrobiales bacterium | reverse complement strand
GCCCGGCTCGATCTCCTTCAGAGTCTCGATCGGCATGGCTTCGAGCGTCGAACCGCGTTCTGCCGCAAGGGCAACGATGCGGCCGGTGACATGGTGAGCCTGCCGGAACGGCATTCCGAGGCGCTGCACCAGCCAGTCGGCAAGGTCGGTCGCGGTGCTGTAGCCGGAACCTGCGGCGTCTTTCATGCGTGCCAGATCGGGCTTGAGATCACGCACCATGCCGGTCATGGCCGCGATACTCAGCGCCAGCGCGTCGAGCGCCGCAAATGCGCCCTCCTTGTCCTCCTGCATGTCCTTGGAATAGGCGAGCGGAAGCCCCTTCATGACCGTGAGGAGGGCGACGAGTGCGCCGACTACGCGTCCGGTCTTGCCGCGCACCAGCTCGGCAGCATCCGGATTGCGCTTCTGCGGCATGATTGACGAACCGGTCGTGAACTTGTCCGAGAGGCTGGCGAAACCGAACTGCGGTGTCGCCCAGAGGACGATCTCCTCGGCAAAGCGCGACAGGTGAACCGCACAGATGGAAGCGGCGCTCAAAGTCTCAAGCACGAAGTCGCGGTCCGACACCGAATCCAGCGAATTGGCGGTTGGCCGGTCGAAGCCGAGCGCCTGGGCGACCAGGGCGCGGTCGATGGGAAACGAGGTGCCGGCGAGCGCTGCCGCGCCGAGCGGGCTTTCGTTGAGCCGTCGCCGCGCATCCTGAAGCCGGCCGCGATCCCGCGAGAACATCTCCACATAGGCCATCAGGTGGTGGCCGAAGGTCACGGGCTGCGCCGATTGCAGGTGGGTGAAGCCAGGCATGACCGCGTCAGCGTGGCTGAACGCCTTTTCGGCGAAAGCAACCTGCAGGTCGCGGAGCGCCAAATCGAGCGCTTCGAGGGTCTCGCGCATCCAGAGTTTGAAATCGAGCGCGACTTGATCGTTGCGCGAACGCGCCGTATGGAGCCGGCCAGCTGTCGCGCCGATCAGTTCGGCCAAGCGCGATTCGACATTCATGTGAATGTCTTCGAGCGCCCGCGAAAAGTTGAAGATGCCTGCCTCGATTTCGCCGGCGATCCGGTCTAGACCATCACGGATCGCAGCCGCGTCGTCGTGCGAGATGATGCCGGTCGCGGCCAGCATGGCGGCATGAGCCTTGGATCCTGCGATGTCCTGTGTGGCCAAACGCTGGTCGAAGCCGATCGAGGCGTTGATCTCTTCCATGATGGCGTCGGGACTGCTCGAAAACCGCCCGCCCCACATTGCATTGCTCATCAACGCCTCGGAACAACTCGATGCCTGACCGAAACGACACTGCCCCACGCGAAAGGCGCGGCGCAAAGCACCTTCGTCTCCTCGTTCTCGGGAGCGTCGTGGGGCTCGGCGGTGCCATGGCGGTCCTATACGGGATGGGTCTCGTCGGCAAGGAAGGCCCGGCCGCCTGTCCCGGCGCTCAAGCCACGGCGGTGAAGCTCGGTCCGCTGGTTCACGGCGAAGTGGCGGCCTTCGGTCTCAGCAACCCGGCGCGGGTCGCGCCCGAACTATCGTTCAACGGGCCGGATGGCCGGCCTGTGACGCTGGCAAGCTTTCAGGGCAGAACAGTGCTGGTCAATCTCTGGGCAACGTGGTGCGTACCCTGCCGAAAGGAAATGCCGTCGCTCGATCAGCTGCAGGGCAAACTGGGCGGGCCGGATTTTCAGGTCGTGGCCATCAACGTAGACACCGCGCGGCCTGACCGGCCAAAGGCCTTTCTTCAGGACACGGGCGTGAAGAACCTGACCTTCTACGCCGATCCCACCGCCAATGTCCTGCAGGAGCTGAAGAGCGCCGGACAGTTGCTCGGTCTGCCGACCACGCTGTTGGTCGACCGACGCGGCTGCGAACTGGGCACGATGGCAGGTCCGGCCGAATGGGCGTCACCCGAGGCCGAGCAGCTGATCGCGGCCGCCAAGAGCAGCTAATCGGGGTCGATGGCGGCGCGGAAGCGGTCAATCGCGGGTTCGATCTCGGCAATAAAGACTGCAGCCGCCGTGACCGCGATCTCGGCCCTTTCCTCATCGACGCTGTCGTAGGTGTGGAGGCAACGTGGCAGAAAGGCCGCAGTCGGTCGGCCGCGCGTAGCAGAATCTGCGAGTCCAAAAGAGCATGGCGCGCCGCGTCGCGGTCGATCCGAAGCGGATGAAGCGGCCGCCGTTCCGGCGCGCATAATCGGCCAGCAACGCGTCGACCTCGGCGACCGCGAGCCGCATGTGCTGCATCTTGCGCCGATGGCGCTCGGCAAGCTGACGACCTTGGACACGGGGCGACGGTAGCATTCTTCCGGTGCCCCTTACAGCACGACGATTCCGGAATGTTTCCGTTTGTCGTGCGGCTCGACGTGAATCGTCACGGAGGTGTGGGGGACTTCCGCTTTCAGTACGCGCTCGATCCGGTCGCAGATATCGTGCGCCTCCGAAACCTTCATCACGCCAGGTACGACGAGATGGAACTCGACGAAAGTCAACTTCCCGGCACAACGAGACTTGATGTCGTGCGCCTCGATGGCACCCTCGGCATTGGCGGCGATCAGTTCGCGAATACGAGTCAGCGTTTCGTCGGGCACTGCCTCGTCCATCAGGCCTCCGACGCTGTCGCGCATCAATTGCCAGCCGCTCCAGAGCACGTGAACGGCAACGAGCGACGCGATTGCGGGGTCGAGCACCTGTCGGCCAGTTGCGAACACCAGGCTCACACCGACGACGACGCCGATCGACGTGACCACATCGGTGTGCAGGTGCTTGCCGTCGGCGACCAGCGCGGGAGATCGAAGTTGCCGCCCTTGCCG
>JBBPYT010000387.1:0-9924 GCA_038199665.1 Hyphomicrobiales bacterium | reverse complement strand
GGGAAGGCAACCCCAATGGCGCCGCCCGTGGCTGTCGTCCCGGCCGAGCCACCGAAGGCGAGCGCACCGCCTCCGCCCGCGACCGTTGTCCCAGCCACGCCTCCAGTCGAGGCGCCGAAGAAAGCCGAGGAGCAGGCCCTCCTGCCGGATCTGACCAGGACTCCCTCCCCGACAGCCCCGGCAACGGTGGAGCCGAAACAGACGGCGGGCGACAAGGTGGGCCCGCCCCCCCTGCCGCAACCCGGCCCGGCCGTTCCCGCCCCTGCCCAGACGCCTACACCCGCGAAGGTGGCGACAACTGCCGCCAAGCCAACCGCGAGGCAGGCGGCCAAGGCTTCGGACAAAACTTTGCAGGATTGTCCCACCTGCCCCGAACTCGTCGTCATTCCGGCCGGTAGTTTCGAGATGGGTTCTAACGATGGCCGCGCGTCCGAAAGGCCGCCTCACCGGGTGCAGATCCCGAAACCGTTCGCCATGGGCCGCTACGAGGTCACCTTTGCCGAATGGGACGCCTGCGTGGCGGCGGGCGGCTGCAAATACCGACCGAGCGACAACGGATGGGGCCGCGGCGACCGGCCCGTCATCAACTTGAGCTGGGTCGATGCGACCACCTATGTGGCGTGGCTCTCGCAATCGACGGGACAGCATTATCGCCTGCCCAGCGAGGCGGAGTGGGAGTATGCCGACCGAGCCGGCACCAAAACGCCCTTCTGGTTTGGCACGGAGGTCGGCCCGGATCGCGCGAACTGCTCCAATTGCGGCAAAGAACCGACCAGCATGACGCAGCCGGTCGGAAGCTTTCCTGCGAACGCCTTCGGCCTCTTCGACACGGCCGGAAACGTCGCCGAATGGGTCGAAGACTGTTGGACCCAGTCCTATGCGGGCGCCCCGAAGGACGGCTCCGCCAACATGGCGGGCGACTGCGGAAAGCACGTGCTCCGTGGCGGCTCGTTCGGCAACGACTTCACCTACCTGCGCTCGGCGGCCCGCTTCTTCTATGACGCAGGCGTCCCCTACTACACCAATGGACTTCGGGTGGCGCGCGACATCCCCTAACTATAGCGCAGGCCAGTCGGCCATGCGGATCCGGTCCCCCGTCCTCGCCCCGTGACCGTCGGCTCCGTACAGCGCCGGTATCCCCAACAAGCCATCGAGCAACGGGGCGGCCCCGTTGCTCGACGCTGGCACGATCACCCCTCCAGTGGCGAGCGGGTTTCGACCACGCTGGGGCGCTTTGATGTCTGCTCCCACCACTGGGCGAGAGCCGGCCGGCGCTCCAGGCTCGCGCGGCCTTCGGGCGTCTGGCGAAGATAGGCGAAGACCGGGGCCAGATGCAGGTCGGCCAGGCTGAAGCTCGCGCCCGCCAACCAGGTGCTGTCGCCCTTGACAGCCATGAGCGCATCGGCAGCCTTCTCCACCTCTGGCAAGGCCGCGGCGATCTTCGCCTCGTCGGAACTCTGCCCCATCTTGGGCATCGCGGCGCGCTGCACGAAGAGATCCACGACCATGGGCTTGTAGCCGTAGCTATCGATGATGCCTATCGCTTGCATCATCCGGGCGCGGTCGCGCGGCGTATCGGGCTGGAGCGCCGTGCCGGGAAAGGCTTCGTCGACGTAGCGCGTTATCGCGTCCGTCTCATAAAGCCGGAAGCCGTCGTGGTCGAATGCCGGGATCTTGCCCCACGGATGGCGGGCCGCATGGTCGGCCGGGATCGGCTTGAAGATGTCGACCTCGGATAATGTGTAGCCCACTCCTTTTTCGCGCAGCGCGATCAACACCGAGCGTGTGTAGGTGCTGTAGGCCGCGCCGTAGACCGTAACCGCCATGATTCCCCCCTGTGTGGCCGATCCGGGTGCCCGGATCGCGTGTATCATCACATGCAACATCCGCGCGTTCAGAGAAAGCCGGAAATCAGCGACAGGAGCTTTTTGCGAGAAGCCTTTTGCGATCTTCTGAGGTCGGAAGGTTCGCGGCGGTCATGAGAGGTCACTCCAGGGATGCTCTTGGCGCCACCCCTCCAGCATCACGTCGGTGCTGACCGTCTCGATCTGGTAGCCGTAGCGACTCCGGTAGAGCGTCATCATCGCGTCGTGCGTCTCGTCCGACGACGAGCACAGCGCATCGGTGACCAGGATCGTGCGATAGCCGAGGTCGACCGCGCCGAGCACCGCCGCGAGCACGCAGACATCCGTCTCGCCCCCCGTCACCACCAGCGTGTCGATGCCGCGCGTCTTGAGCTGTCCATCCAGGTCGCCTTCGAGCCAGGGCCCGTAGTGGGTCTTGTCGAAGACCTGGGCCGGGGGCACCAGTTCGGCCAGCGAGGGCAGGAGCTCGGCCATGTCGGCATCGAGCTGATCGAGCGTCATGGACGACCAGCGCTCGTAGTAGCGCTGCCACGCGCCATGCGCTTGCACGGCGTTTCGCGCCGGAATGAAGCGGGTGAAGACGGTTTGCGCCGCGTGGGCGCGCGAAATCCGCTCGACCTGCGGCAGTACGCGCCCCATCCAGGGCGTATGCCAGTCCGTCTCGCGGGCGAACAGGTTCTGCATATCGACGCAAAGATGGACGGTGGTTCTGCCGAGCGGCCCGAACCGCAATTCGTCGTCTTTTTCGGTCTTCATCTCTGTTCTGTGGGTGAGGGGAGGTGAACTATTCCTGCGGCACGTTCTCATCCAGTTCGGCCAGCCAGGCATTGGCATTGCCGTCGGAGGGGGCGCGCCAGTCGCCGCGCGGCGAGAGCGAGCCGCCCGCCGCTACCTTGGGTCCGTTCGGCATCGCCGAACGCTTGAACTGGCTGAAGCCGAAGAACCGGTGCAGGAAAACGTGCAGCCAGCGCCGAATCTGGGACAGATCATAGGTTTGGCGGTGGTCTTCCGGGAAGCCGCCCGGCCATTCGCCTTGGCCGGCGTCACCCCAGGCCTGCAGGGCCAGGAACGCGATCTTGGACGGCCGGAAGCCGAAGCGGAGCGTGTAGAACAGGTTGAAATCCTGCAGCTCATAAGGTCCGACGCGCGCTTCCGTGCTTTGCGGAGCGGAGCCGGCCTCGACGGGCACGAGCTCGGGCGAAATCTCGGTGCTGAGGATGCTGTCGAGCGTCTCCAGCACCGCCGGCTCGAACTGCTCGGAGCCGATCACCCAGCGGATCAGGTGCTGGATCAGCGTCTTGGGCACACCGGCGTTGACGTTGTAGTGCGACATCTGATCGCCCACGCCGTAGGTGCACCAGCCGAGCGCCAGTTCGCTGAGGTCGCCGGTGCCGAGCACGATTCCGTTCTGGTGGTTGGCCAAGCGGAACAGGTAATCGGTGCGCAGGCCGGCCTGCACGTTCTCGAAGGTCACGTCGTATTGCGGAATGCCCCGGCTGAACGGATGATCGAGGTCCTTCAGCATCTGCGTTGCCGCCGGCCGGATGTCGAGTTCGTGCGCCGCCACGCCGAGCGACGACATGAGCCGGTGGGCATTGTGCTTGGTGCCCGAACCCGTCGCGAAGCCCGGCATCGTATAGGCCAGGATGTTGGTGCGCGGCAGGCCCAACAGGTCGAAGGCTTTGGCGGCCACGATCAGGGCCTGGGTGGAGTCGAGGCCGCCCGAGACGCCGATGACGAGGTGCTCGACCTTGATGGCTTCCAGGCGCTGTCGCAACCCCGAAACCTGGATGTTGTAGGCTTCGTAGCAATCCTGCGCCAATTGTTCGGGCTTGGCCGGCACGAAGGGGAAGCGCTCGACCCTGCGCTCGAAGCCGACGTCGGCCATGGGCGGGTCGAGCCGGAACGCCACCGTGCGGAAGTCCTCGACGGCGCCGGCCCACAAGCGCGCATTGTCGTCGAAGGTGCCCTGCCGGGCGCGCTCCTGGCGCAGGAGGTCGAGATCGATATCGGCGACCGCCATCTGGTCGGCCGCCGGGAAGCGCTCGGTCTCCTTCAGAATAGCGCCGTTCTCGAAGATGGACGCTTGCCCGTCCCATGCGAGGTCGGTGGTGGATTCACCGGCGCCCGCCGCTGCATAAAGATACGCCGCGAAGCAGCGGCTCGATTGCGATTGGCTGAGCAGGCGCCGCGTGTCGGCCTTGCCGACGGTGATGTTGCTGGCAGAAAGGTTCGCCAGGACCGTGGCGCCCGCCAGCGAAGCCACGGAACTCGGTGGCACCGGCACCCACAGGTCTTCGCAGATCTCGGCATGGGCGACGAAGCCCGGCACGTCCTCGGCCGCGAACAGGAGATCGGTGCCGAACAACGCCGCATGGCGGCCGAGGGCGATCTCCTGGTCCTCGCAATCCGCCCCGGAGGCGAAATGCCGGTGCTCGTAGAATTCACGGTAGTTGGGCAGGTAGGTCTTGGGCACCACCCCGAGGAGCGTGCCCCGATGAATCGCCGCCGCGCAATTGTAGATCCGAGCGCCGTGACGCAGCGGCGCTCCGACGAGCAGCAGCGGCAGGAGATCAAGCGACGCTTCGACGAGCGTTTCGAGCGCCGCGACGACGGCGTCGAGCAGCACGTCCTGCAGCAGCAGGTCCTCGATGCTATAGCCGGAGAGGCAAAGTTCGGGAAACACGGCGACGCCGACCGCCCGGTCGTGGCATTGCCGCGCCACCTTCAAGATCGCGCCCGCATTGGCGGCCGGATCGGCCAGACTCGTCTTGATGGTGCAGGCCGCGACGCGCAGGAACCCGTGTTTGTAGATCGATCGGAACGTCATTCTGCCTTCCCCACCACCGAACCGTCGCACGCCTTTGCTTGTTCCCGCTCGCGCCAAGCGGTTCGATGTGGCAGCATCGATTGTCCCGGGTCGACCCGCGACAAGGCTTCGGTACGTGCACTCCCAGCATGTTGAAGCAGCGACAAGCAAGGGGAAGCGGGTGTCATATAGTCCGGCCGGCTCACGTTACGACCGCATGGTATACCGCCGCTGCGGGCGCAGCGGGTTGAAATTGCCCGCGATCTCGCTCGGGCTCTGGCACAATTTCGGCGAAGACAAGTCCTTGGGCTCGATGACGTCGATCTGCCGCACGGCTTTCGACCTCGGCATCACCCATTTCGATCTCGCCAACAACTACGGGCCGCCGCCCGGCTCGGCCGAGACCGCCTTTGGCGCCATTCTTTGCGGCGATTTCGCCGGCCTTCGCGACGAGCTCGTGATTTCGACCAAGGCCGGCTATCCCATGTGGCCCGGACCTTACGGGGAGTTCGGCAGCCGCAAATACCTCCTGGCAAGCCTCGACCAAAGCCTGAAACGGATGGGTCTCGACTATGTCGACATCTTCTATTCGCACCGGTTCGACCCCGAAACGCCGCTCGAAGAGACCATGGGCGCCCTCGATTCCGCCGTCCGGCACGGCAAGGCGCTCTATGTCGGGATCTCGTCCTACAATGCCCAGCGCACGCGTGAGGCGGCGCGCATTCTCCGAAATCTCGGCACGCCTTGCCTGATCCATCAGCCGAGCTATTCCATGCTCAACCGCTGGATCGAGCGCGACGGGCTGCTGGACACGCTCAACCACGAGGGGATCGGCTCGATCGTGTTCTCGCCGCTGGCGCAGGGAATGCTGACCTCGCGCTATCTCGAGGGCGTGCCGGAAGACAGCCGCGCGGCCGCCGGCAAGTCGCTGAAGGAGACCATGCTGAGCCAGGGCAACCTTGCCAACGTCGCGGCGCTGAACGAGATCGCTCAGCGGCGGGGGCAGAGCCTTGCCCAGATGGCGATCGCCTGGGTGCTGCGGAGCGGACGCGTCACCTCGGCGCTCATCGGCGCGAGCCGTCCCGAACAGGTGATCGAATGCGTGGGCGCGCTCGATCGGTTGGATTTTTCGGCCCGAGAGCTGAAGGAAATCGATCGCTATGCGACCGAAGGCGGCGTCAATCTGTGGACCAAATCGGCGGAACTGGCTTAAGGCGGCCGCTCTGCCAGAACGCGTTGGCTTCTGAAACGGCCAAGGTCTGGCCCTGATCACGCGAGGGCAGCAGAGCGCCATCTCCAACAGCCAAGCCTCGACCATGTCTTCAGAAGACATGCTGAGCGTCGCGGTCGATACGAGTGCGCAGGCGCGTCGGCTCCTTCGGATAGGCAGCACGTCGACGCTTCCACCCAGAAATCTCGGTCAAGCGCCGTTCAAAAGCGACGAGATCGAAAAGGCTGATTTTGCTTCGGGGGTGAATGGCCCGCTCACACCGCCTGCAGGAAGCTGTCGAGCACCATCTTGCGGCCGGCCTGGTCGAAATCGACGGTCAGCTTGTTGCCGTCGACCGCCGCCACCGTGCCGGGGCCGAACTTCGAGTGCAACACCCTGGCGCCAGCCGCGAAATGCGCCTTTTCGGTCGATTTGGCGAGGAGCTCGCCTTCGATCACGCCCGGCATCCGTGTTATTCCGGAGGTCGCCGAAGCGCCGTTGCGCTGCGCCCGCTGCCACCCCGGGGTCGCGTAGGTCGAGCCGAAACTCTCCATCCGGTCGAAGCGCGACGCCCCATAGTTGCCGTAGCGCTTGGCCTGGGCGGCTTCCGTCACCTCGACGTGATTCTCCGGCAATTCGTCGAGGAAGCGCGACGGCATCGTGGTTTGCCAGAGCCCGTGGATGCGCCGGTTGGTGGCGAAATAGATCCTGGCCCGGCGCTTGGCCCGGGTGAGGCCCACATAGGCGAGCCGCCGCTCCTCTTCCAGGCCCGCCTTGCCGTTGTCGTCGAGCGAGCGCTGGTGCGGGAAGAGCCCCTCCTCCCAACCGGGCAAGAAGACCGTTTCGAATTCCAAACCCTTGGCGCCGTGCAGCGTCATGATCGAGACGCGCTCGCCGCCGTCCGCATTGTCGACGTCCATCACCAGCGAAACATGTTCGAGGAAGCTGACGAGGTCAGGGAACTCTTCCATCGAGCGGACGAGTTCCTTGAGGTTCTCGAGCCGGCCAGCGGCATCGGCCGAACGGTCCTTTTGCCACAAATCGGTGTAGCCCGATTCCTCCAGCATCGTTTCGGCGAGCTCGGAGTGCGGCACCGTGCCGAGGCATGAACGCCAGCGGCCGAAGTCGGCAAGCAGAGCCCGCAGCGTCTGACGCTGCTTGGGCTTCAGTTCCTCGGTCTCGACCATCATCTGCGCGGTGGCCATGAGCGGCAGGCCGCGCTTGCGGCCAACATCGTGGAGCAACTGAAGGGTCGAGTCGCCCAAGCCCCGTTTCGGCGTATTGACGATGCGCTCGAAGGCAAGGTCGTCGTCGGGCTGGGCGATGCAGCGCAAATAGGCCAGGGCGTCGCGAATTTCGAGCCGCTCGTAAAAGCGCGGGCCGCCGATCACCTTGTAGGGGAGGCCGAGCGTGATGAAGCGCTCCTCGAATTCGCGCATCTGGAAGGAGGCGCGGACCAGGATCGCAACCTCGTCGAGCGACTGGCCATGGCGCTGCAGCTGCTCGATCTCCTCGCCCACGGCACGCGCTTCCTCCTCCGAATCCCACACGCCCGCCACCGCGGGCTTCTCGCCAAGTTCGTCGTCGGTGAACAGGGTTTTGCCGAGCCGATCCTCGTTATGGGCGATCAGACCGGAGGCCGCGCCCAGGATATGACCGGTCGAGCGGTAGTTGTTCTCGAGGCGCACCACCGTGGCGCCCGGAAAATCGTGCTCGAATCTTAGAATGTTGTCGACCTCGGCGCCACGCCAGCCATAGATCGACTGGTCGTCGTCGCCGACGCAGCACAGGTTGTGACGCCCTTGGGCCAGGAGCCGCAGCCACAGGTACTGCACCACGTTGGTGTCCTGGTACTCGTCAACCAGCATAAACTTGAAGCGATCCTGATATTGGGCCAGCACATCCGGGTGCTCGCGGAACAGCCGCAGGCATTCCAGCAGCAGGTCGCCGAAATCGGCCGCATTGAGGATCTTCAGGCGCTGCTGATAGGTCGCGTAGAGCTTCTGCCCCTTGCCGTTGGCGAAAGCGCCCGCTTCGCCGGCCGGCACGCGCGACGGATCGAGGCCCCGGTTCTTCCAGCTGTCGATGAGATGCGCCAAGCCCCGCGCCGGCCAGCGCTTGTCGTCGACGTTCTCGGCCTGCAGCACCTGTTTCAAGAGGCGGATCTGGTCGTCGGTGTCGAGGATGGTGAAGCCCGACTTGAGGCTGACGAGTTCGGCATGGCGGCGCAGGATCTTGGTGCCGATCGAATGAAAGGTGCCGAGCCAGGGCATGCCTTCGGCGACGGAGCCCACGAGCGCCCCGATGCGCTCCTTCATCTCGCGCGCCGCCTTGTTGGTGAAGGTGACGGCCAGGATCTCGTGCGGTCGGGCATGGCCGGTCGCCAGAATATGCGCGATGCGGGTCGTCAGCACGCGGGTCTTGCCCGTGCCGGCACCGGCCAGCACCAAAACCGGCCCCTCGATGGCTTCCACGGCCCGCCGCTGTTCCGCGTTGAGGCCGCCGAGGTAGGGCGCCGAAATGGCGGCGCGGGCGCGGTCGGCGATGCCGCCGGGGCGGGGCACGAGGTTGAGGGCGGGCTCGGCCAAGGGGAACGCTCCTGAGCATGGTCGCCGCAATGGACCATGCTCCAGCTCAAGGGGGAACAGAACGCGAATCGCTCGCCCGAATGTGGGGCCAGGCGAAGCAGATGTCGAGTTGCGGGCTTGATCGCCGGCGCGTGAACAAGCGGCACCTTCCGGCCGCCGGCCCCGACAGTCGGCCCGGACGGCGGCGGACTACGCTGGCTCGAAGCCGACCGGAAAGGCGCCGGCACCCGATCCGGGTCCATCCTTCATGGCGGCGAGGCGGCGCCTCACGAGCCCTTTCGGCTACCTCTCGGGTGCCGGCTCCACGACCTTGCGATAAAGATGCCAGGTGGCATGCCCCAGGATCGGCATGACGAGGGCGAGACCGATCAGAAAAGGCAGGGAGCCAAGCAGCAAGGCCAACGCGACGATCAAACCCCACAATGCCATCGTGGCCGGGTTGTTGAGGACCGCTTGCACCGACGTCAGCACCGCCGCCTTAGCACCGACATTGCGGTCGAGCAGCAGCGGAAAGGAAACGACGCTCAGCGTCAAAGCGACAATCGCAAAGCACAATCCAAGGCCATTGCCCAAGATGATGAGTGCCCAGCCGGCTGGCGTCGTGATGATTCGGTGCAGAAGCTCCGCGATCGACGTGAACGTCACATGGCCGAAAAGCCCTTTGTAGATCGCGTCCGCCGAGGCGAGCCACACGATGAATATCAACATCTGAACAACGCCCAGCGCCCCGATCGAACGCAGGGAGGGAGAGTGGAGGAAGTCGAAAGCATGGGTCCAAGACACATCCAGCCCACGTTCTCGTCGTCGGCTCAGATCATAAAGTCCGATCGCCGCAAAGGGGCCGAGAAGCGCAAAGCCCGCGATCAAAGGATAGAGGAGAGACAATAGCCCCTCCGCCATCGTGACGCGGGCCAGAATGAGTCCGACGATCGGATAGATGATCGCAAGGAACAGCAGGTGGGTCGGGATCGCCCAGAAATCGTCGAAGCCGGCGATCAGTGCATCCTTGAGGTCCATCACTCCAATCTTGCGGATAGACGGAAGAGCCGGCGTCTCGTCCACAGGACTGAGCACATTCTGGTTGGTCATAGCCATCCCCTCCCGACAGATCGGTTGCGGAGGGGGGCAGCCGATGAATGAGGCTGACATCCCAGCCACCACAACTATCCCTCCAATGTAGTCCGCCGCGAAGGCGGCGCAATCTTTCTTTGAGAAAGAACCCCGGCGCGCCTCATCGTGCTGCGCTGGAGTCGAGCCGACGCAAGGAGCCGCGCGCCGAATCCGGGCTAGCGCTTGAAGAACGCATCCGCGGCGTTGCGGGACGCTTCTTTGGCCGCGGCGGTGGCCTCCAGCCGAATCATCTCGTCGCGCAGCAAGAGGATGCGAGCTCGGAGTTCTTCGACCGACAGGGCATCCAGCGGCGCGCCGAGCTCATGCTTGACCCGCGGCTTG